>CANEVK010000170.1 GCA_947442115.1 Bacteriovoracaceae bacterium
CACGATGACTCAACTTCCTGAACTAAAATTTATCTTTCCAGACCTTAAAGGACAGAGTGTTGCTCTGACCCATGAGAAATTTAAAAATAGGCCCGTCGTTGTTCAAATTTTTGGGTCCTGGTGCCCCAACTGCATGGATGAAATGAAGTACCTTATCCCTTGGTATCAAGCAAATTCCAAGCGTGGCATTGAGGTCATTGCCCTTGCCTTTGAGAGAAGCCAAGGAATTGAAGAGGCAACGAGGCAATTATTAAAAGTTCAAATGAAATATCAAGTCCCTTATCCCATCCTTCAGGCCGGATCTACGAGTGAAGACAAACCTGCAGACAAAATAGTGGGACTAAAAAATTTCGTTTCATTTCCAACCACTATCTTTCTCAATAAGAAACATGAAGTCATTAAGGTGCATGCTGGTTTTAGCGGGCCCAGTACGGGCGAATACTATATGAAGTGGCAAAAAGAATTTAACCTTATCGTTGATGAACTTTTAAGGAAATGAAATGTTAAAAACGATTGGACTTCTCTTGCTATCAAATCTTTTCATGACTTATGCGTGGTATGGTCACTTAAAAACACTCGCGGGAAAACCTCTTTGGATGGCCATTGCAGTCAGCTGGGGAGTTGCTTTACTAGAGTATTGTTTTCAAGTTCCTGCGAACAGAATTGGGTTTAATCACTTCACTCTGCCCCAACTGAAAATCATTCAAGAAGTTATAACAATGATCGTCTTTTGTGGTTTTGCCGTTTTTTTTATGAAAGTTCCCCTTACGAGGAACTTTTTTTATGCATCAATATGTCTTATTGGTGCAGTTTATTTTATTTTTAGAAAGTAGTTTTAATCTTCTTGCTTTGAATCATCATCCTCAAGATTTTCTTGATCTTCAGACTCGGTATAATCATTATCATCTGGCTTGAGGCTTTCATTTTCATCTGTTGGCATTGGCGATTCTGAGGTATTGGCCTCCGGAGTTGGTAAAAGTCCCTGAGACATCTTATCTTGAGAGGCATAGGCGCTGGCCGCCCCGTAGCGATACACTAACTCTCCACCAGACTCACCTGTTCGGTAGACTAAAAATCCAGAGACAAGACTTATTAAACATACCGCCAACTTTAAAATAAATTGAAACTCTTTGCGTAAAAAGAAAGCTGCAATAGAAAGAACTAAGGAAACTACTGTTGAGCCCACAAATATCTCTGCTCTTTCCTCATGCTCATGAATCAATTTTTTATCTAAAACCTTTTCCACAACATCCTCGGCCTCCTCACCAGACTCCAACGCAACATAGCCGGTCACAGTGGTTAAAAGCTGGAGCCCAATAATAATGAGCCATGCCTGAGGGGACATTTTATTTTGTTTAATCATGAAAGCAAAAACGAGAATCAAAAGAGGCAAAATAAAAGTGAGAGCGATTGGAAAATGAACAATAACAGGATGAAATGGAATATTCATGTAACCTTCCAGTTTAAATTTACACTATTATAGGTCCTCACCCCCCTTAAAAGCCACAAAAACGACCTTAATTCCCTATCAAGAGCGATTTTGCGGCCCACTGAACAGCAGCACAAGTGTCAAAAAAACGTCATTTTTTTGAGGTTTGTTTTTAAAACCTTATTTATCTACTTAGGATTTTGTAAGTGCCTTACATCCCCTCTCAATCCTGAAAGCAAATGTTAGATAATACGCATTTTTCTTAGGAGCTAATTTCTTGGCAATCAAATTAGACGTTGTTTTAATTTTTAGAACACATTTACACACACCACCTGTAACAAGGAGAACTAAGGATGTCAGTTCGACTAAACAGTCACCTCACAGACAAGCACCTAGCGGCGCTTAAAGATAAACTGTTAGCTGAAGCGGAGCGTATTAGAAACAATTTCCAACTCAAGAAAAATGAGTATGAAAATAGCTCTTCTACCGGCGCCAAAGATGAAGTGGATTCAGCTAATGATAATATCCTCCTCGCTGCTGATATGCGCTTCTCGAATCGTGAGAGTCTTTATTTTAAGAAAATCATGAAAACCTTAAGCAAAATAGAAACAGAACAATATGGCATGTGTGATGAGTGTGGTGATCCTATTACTTACACTCGTCTTATTGCCAGGCCAACTTCAGAGATGTGCATCCTTTGCAAAGAAGAATCTGAGAGAGAAGAATCTCAAAACTTCTTTGAGCGAAGATCAAAATCTCTTGGCCGCGAGATGAGTGTTAGCGGACACTAAAATATGATTGAATACGTCGTCGCTCACAATCCAGACGACAGAATCCTTTTAAAAGCCTCCCAGATTTTACGAAATGGGGGGCTTATTTGTTTTCCCACAGAAACGAACTGGGTCATTGTGGCCGATCCCTTCAACAAAGAAGGGATCGAAAAACTCTATCGACTGCGACATGTGGACAACACAAAGCATTTCACAGTTCTTTGTGACACTTTTAAAAAAGCCCAAGAGGTGTCTTTAATTGACGATAATGCCTTCAGAATTCTCAAAAAAATAATCCCGGGTTCCTATACTTTCATCTTTGAAGCTCAAAAAAAAATAACAAAGCATCTCAAGGCCTCAAAGTCAGATAAAGAGGTGGGAATTCGCTTTCCTCCCTCAAAACTAGTTCAAAAATTTTTAGATTGTCATGGTGAAGTGGTTATATGCTCTCACCTCACATCAACGATGATGGAATTAGAAGAGGAGAATTCGATTATTTACGGGGCACTTATCGAGGATTATTTTGGAAGTCAGATTGGAATGATTTTAGATCCTGGAGAATATGACTTTTTAGGACTTTCCACAACGATCATTGATTTTACCAGCGGCGCCCCCGAGATTATTCGCGAAGGCGCAGGCCAGGTAGATTTTCTTCATTAATTATCTAAGCGCGTACCAACCAACATACATATCAGCGATGCTATAGCCTCTCATGTTGATGGCCACTTCAGAGATCATAGAATTTCCGTTCCAAGCATAGAATTTTTTATTTGATACTGCCCGGGCAAGCTCGATAGTACTAGAGGCGTATCCATCTTTTTGAAGGACAGATAGCTTGAGTTTCCCTCCATTCGCATTAAAACCAGCGAGGGCCTTAATTTTAAGGACTGGAGAGGCTCCCCCATTCATGTAAAAATCTAGCGTCCCACCATTCATCAGGTCTTGAAGAGTTTCTTTGTGCTGGATTTTTGTGTTGTACCCAAAAAATCCTGCAGTGACATCAATACTTATTGAAGTGATTTTGTTTTGAGCATCAGTAGAAACTTTGAGGTAGCCACTTCCAGAACTGACATCAAGCTTACCGAAGCCCAGAGAAATTTTTGCCATGGAATGACTTGCGGCCTGGATACCCATTGAAAAAAGGCAAATAGAGAGGATTAAAAGTGTTTTCATCGTTTGCATAGGAATCTCCTTGCTAGGACTCCGATCCTAGATTCATTTTAAATTTCGCACAATGGAGTATGAAAGAATTGCAATGACTGCTTTTAAAAGTGGTCTCCATTTGGCCCCGGTAAAGGGCCAAATCCTCAAAATTTAACCCAATTTTGGGCCATAAGGGTCCCATTATGGGCCTTATCCATTGGCATAAAACTTGGAAAAAGAGTCATGAAGCCAGGAGGGCGAAAGATGAACATCATAACGATACTGATTCTTTGGACTATTGGAATGGCGCTTGCTCAAGAGAGTTCACCTTGTGAAAAAAAATATTTGAGAGCAGCGCAGGCCCTAGATCAATCGAGAGCTCAATGTGGGATAAGTGAAACAAATTCTCAAGTTTTCTGTCGGGTTGCAGGGAAAATAAATATTCCGATTGAGATCTCTGGCATTAAATTCACTCTTAACCTAGCTGCAGCTTATAGACTTTTAAATCAACTTCACCTGCTTCCTAATAATTTAAGAAAGTCGGCAAAACTTATTCAGGAAGCTCATAAAGGAAATGGGGCCAGATTAAAGCGGACAACTAAAAAAATAGCGAAGCATTTGCCAGACGCTAAAACTGCTGACGTGGCGAGAGTCATCAAAAGATTAAATCAAGATCAAAGGTTATGCCCTGGAGAACAACTTTTTAGCTATAAACAGATTCGATTTTTAATTGAGGATGAATTAGCGCGGGAATAAGTGAGAACGCGCACATTGTCATCCTTGTAAACACTAATCCCCTATGAGAAAATCGGTCCCATCTCAAAACTTTGATGAGGACCGATTTTTTATGAATAAGCCCTTCACGCCTCCGGCCAATGTTAAGGATTTACTCCAAAACCTTAAGCGACCAAAAACAGCTGTGATAACGGCCGGAATGCCTTATGCAAATGGTCCCGTCCATCTTGGACATCTTGTAGGCGCTTTAGTTCCACCTGACGTCATGGCCCGTTATTTAAGAATGATGATTGGAAAGGATAATGTTCTCTTTGTGAGTGGGACAGATGATCATGGTTCAACCTCAGAAGTGGCTTCTCTCAAAAATAATCAACCGGTAAGAGAATTCATCGATAACATTCATGCCAAACAAAAATTAACCATGGACCGTTATGGAATCTCACTCAATGTTTATGCCGGAACTTCAAGACCGGACACCTTCCCCATCCATAAAGAGATGTGTCAGGATTTTATTCGTAAACTTTATAAAAATGGCTTACTCGAAAAGAAAACTACTAAGCAATGGTTTGATCCTAAGCTCAACCGCTTTCTCCAGGATCGTAATGTGACTGGGAAATGTCCTAATCCTCATTGCACCAACTTGAGTGCCTACAGTGATGAGTGTGAGGTTTGTGGAACTCAATATAGTCCTTCTGAACTCTTAAATCCAAAATCCTCCTTATCTGATGCCACTCCAGTGCTGAAAGATACTGTTCATTGGTGGCTTGATATGTGGAAAGTCTCCGATCAACTCGTGGATTGGATTAAGACCAAACAAAATAAATGGCGTAAAGGTGTTTTCAATGAAGTGTTTGAAACTGTTCAGCCTGCTTTCCAATTTGAAAATATTCATGAGCCGATCTTTAAAGAATTAAGAGCAAATCTTCCTAAACATAAGAGCCGGTACGCTCCGGGTAAGAAAGTTGTCGTTCAGTTTGAAAATATGAACGATTATCACACTGGTCTTAAGATTCTTGAGGAGAAGTCCATTCCTTGCTCTCCCCTCGATGGCTGGGCCCATCGATCGATCACTCGCGATGTTCTTTGGGGTATTCCGCTCCCAACGGATCTTGATCCAGAGATGGAAAACAAAACTCTCTACGTTTGGCCTGATTCACTCATTGCACCGATTTCCTTTTCGCAAGTCGCCCTAAAGAACCAAGGTCGCAACCCAGAAGAGTACAAAAAATTCTGGAAAGATCCTGAAGCTCGAATTTTTCAATTCCTTGGGCAAGATAACGTTTACTTCTATGTGCTCATGCAAGGAGCGATGTGGTTTGGTTCACAAAATAATCCTTATAAACAACCAGAGGCCGGAGATTTTCAGCTGACGGATGTTTTCAGCGTTTTTCACTTGATGGTGGATGGTGAAAAGATGAGTAAATCTCGTGGTAACTTTTATAGTGCTGATCAGCTTATTGATGAAATGGGCTACGATGCAGATCAGGTTCGCTATTTTCTGTGCACTCTAGGTCTAGCGGAAAAGCCTTCTAATTTTGATTTTAATACCTTTAATGAGCGTAATAAATTTTTGGCCGGCCCACTGAATGCGGCGATTGAAAAACCTATTTCTGCGGTTCACACACGCTTTGAGGGGAAAATTCCTGCAGGAAAATTACTAGAAAAAGTGGAGAAAGAAACCATGAAGGTGGTTCAGCTTTATCTTAAAAATATGGAAAAAGCTGAATACATCACCCTTCTGGGCCAAATTGAAAACTATGCCAGACTTATCAATAGCTTGTTTGTTCAATATAAGCCCCATGATGACCGTGCCCCTCTTGAAGGTCGCCAGGATGCACTCTATACCAGCTTTTACGTACTCAAAAACCTCATGATTATGCTTTATCCATTTGTGCCGCAAACCATGGAGAAAGTACGTCTCTCGCTTAACTTACCTGAAAGCGTCTTTAACTTGGATGAATTGGGAGTTCCGATGGAAGCGGGCCATGGGATTGGCCAAAA
>CANEVK010000171.1 GCA_947442115.1 Bacteriovoracaceae bacterium
TGGGATACTTCTAAAGTCACTAATATGAATAATATGTTTCAAGGGGCCAGTGTCTTTCAGATGGATATTCATAATTGGAATGTGTCACTCGTGAATGCCAATCATAGTGATTTTGACACATCTACATCAGTTAGCTGGCTTGCCGCCTACAAACCATTTTTTCCAATTGCAGCTGGAAGCACACCTTTAAAACTTTTTGTCACTGACACTCTTTACGATGGGAATCTTGGAGGCATCACAGGGGCAGATCTCAAATGCGCATCGGATTCAAACAATCCAGGAATGGGTACCTATAAAGCCTTTCTAGGCGTACCACTCACCAGGGAGCACTCACCTGAAGTTGACTGGGTCTTAGGTCCTTCAAAAGTTTATCAAAGAATTGATAGTGTGACAGTGACGACGACCTCTGCTAGTAAAAACTTTTCATCTATTACTTCTCCTTTTGAACTTTCAGGAGATGTTTTCTGGACAGGTATTGACTCAGCTTCATGGTCAACATCTACCGATCATTGTGATGGCTGGACGAGCAATTTGGCGTCAAAATCAGGAACTGTGAGTTCGGTTTCAACCTGGAATTCGAGTCTTGAAACATGTGACCAACTCAAACCGATCCTTTGTATTGGCCAATAAGAAACATCGAATTTAAAGTCATAGTAAAAAAGTCCAATCTTAAATAGGAAATTCGCCTCTCAATAGGTTCTAGGTACTATCACTCTTGGTAACTTTTTAGAAATCTTTTTGTGTTTTAGTGAGAAGTTGCTCACCAGTGAAAGGGCCGATACTAAGTCCCAAGGGCAAAATATGAATATCAGATTAAGTATTAATTCTGTGTCAATTTTTGCTAAAATACTTTGCAGTCAATCAATCCAAGGAAAGCTCATGGAAAGATCAGAATACTGGGACGACATCTACAAGAAAAAAGATGAAATGCACCAAAGTTGGTTTCAAGAGAATCCAGAGTACTCACTCAATTTAATTAATGAACTCCGACTTGAAAAGAATGCTGCTATTATTGATATTGGCAGTGGTGAATCAAGGCTCGTGGATCATCTGCTTGCCCAACAATATCGTGACATCACTCTACTCGAAATTTCCGCTACTGCCCTGGAAAAAACAAAAAATCGCTTGGGAGCAAATACCGAGAAGATTAAATTCGTTACGACAGATGTGACCTTATTTAGGCCTGAGCAAAAATATGATTTATGGCATGACCGAGCAGTTTTTCACTTCCTCACGAATCAATCGGACATCGATAATTATCTTGAATGTCTTCATTGTGCATTAAAGATTGGTGGTCATCTTATCATCAGCACTTTCAGTAAAACTGGCCCGGAAAAGTGTAGCGGATTAACGATTTCCAAATATTCAGCGGAAGAACTTAAGCATGTTTTTGGCTTTTTTTTCAGGGACTCGAGTTGTTATGAGATGACTCACACAACTCCATGGGGCTCGACTCAAGATTTTGTTTATTGCGTATTTAAGAATTATAAAGGCTGTTGAGCATTTCGGTAAGAAATGGCGCACCCTGAGAGATTCGAACTCCCGACCAATTGGTTCGAAGCCAACTACTCTATCCAGCTGAGCTAAGGGTGCGTTCTGAAGATTATGAATGAATTTCAAGGGATTGTCAGCAAAGGAAAGGGCTTTTGCGCTAGGCAAAAGCCCCTTTTTCTTATTTTTTCTTCTCTGTATTCAAAAGCTCATCTATTTCTTCCACATCAAACTCAGTAAGACCATATGGATTATCTTTTGAGTTCAGATCCTCATCCACGTAGCGCTTACCTAGGTTCTCCTCTATTTCATCTAATGAGTCCTGATCTAGAGAACCTTGTTTTTTCTCAATATCATTCAGATTTTCATTTTCGAGCAACTTATCTTCATCGAGCTTAGCATCATTGAGGACTTTTTCGGCCTGCTCAATTTCATTTTCTAATCTCTCTAGAGCTTTAAGATCTTTTTCAGAGTCTTTAATGACTGACTTCTCTCTTTCTTGGCGCTCAAGCTCTGCCAGCTCATCTTCTGTTAGCTGAATTTTATCAGCTTGCTTCAAGAGATCATCGTTAAGATTTTCAAGATTCAACTCAACATCAAGCTCTTCAAGGGCCTTACCACCAAGAAGTTCTTTCTTGGTTTGAGCCTCATTACTTTTTGTATTTTGCTCACGAAGAAATCTTTCCTTGGTTTTTGAAATAGCGATATCACCGACATAAAAATCTCTTGTCGTATTGGTCACAATCGCCGTTGCAAAATTATCTGTGAGAGTTATAACCGCTAATTCACCTAACTTATAAGTTGGCTGGTCAGTGATGTTTTCATTAAGGGCACGATCCTTAAATCCATAAACTTCAAAGACATTGCCCATTTCAATACCATCAGCGCGACCTCTATCGATATAGACAACATCTCCATATCCAATAAGGGTCTGACCTGCACTGTAGGAACCAACGACAGCAGCTTCCACCAAACGAGAGTTATAAGTCTTGGTTATTTTTTCAATTCTTGGAGTGTAAGTGGTAACTCGATCACCTCGTTGGGGAGTTCCGGCCACTTCAATAAATTCCACTTCCCACTTATCTTTAATTTTTCTGATCAGCTTAATTTGACCCACAATCGCGTAGGCAAATCCAGAACGATCAGAGTTTGCATGCTCAACTTTTCCATTAGCAGAATAAACTGAAAATTTATCACCAGGTAAAGGGTTGATAGAATCATCAAACTTAACGTAAGCGTGGTCCTTCGTTGCAAATAAAATATTTTCATCAGGACCATTAGTAATTTCACCAAAATCTTGCACGATGTTTGTGGAAACAAAAGTGCTAAGATAAAAACCTTCTTTAAAGGAGAATTGAATCTTAGAACTTTTATCAAATCCCGATTTGTCATAATTGGATGGGATGATAACGTCGAAATCATTACGTGGAGGTTGATAATTCTCATACTCACGATTTAAGGCTTGCTCACCGGCCTTTGTCAGGTCTTCCATCGTTTCTTCAGAAGCATACTGAAAATAAATACCCTGTTTCTCGAGTTGTTCCTTATCCTCAAGCCATTTTGGTCTTGCATCCTCTCCAAAATTAGCAAGATCACCGGCGTTGGTTGTGCCAATGGAACCAGGAACGGCATTTATTTCATCATCAGTGAATGTACCAAGTTTTACCTGTGGAGCACTGGAACCACTTCCTGTCGTAAAAGACAGGACCATTCCGGGCTCGATAAAATGCGGATTTGTAATAAATGAGTTGAGTGACCAGATTTTTGGATAAAAATAACCAGAACCAAAAAGCTTCTTTGATATTTTAAAAAGCCAATCATTTTTCACGACCGTGTAAGATTCTACTTTGGCCGTCGTTGCCATTTCATTCCACTCAACATCAGAAATTTGACCTAAAATATTTCTGGCAACGGCCAAAAGTTCTCTCTCCTCAGTTCCAACATCAAAAACGGCTGGACCTGCGGCATCCTCTTTTTTCTCAGTTCCCTCTTTGGCAGTCTTTGTTTCTGCTTCAACTTTGGCTTTTTTCTCAGCGACTTCTGCTTCTGCAGCCTCTAGTGGTGAATCTGACTGAGCAGGTTTAAATTCTTCAAGTTCATCCGACTCAGAAATATCTGATTTGAGTTCTTCTAGTTCATCAGCAGCTGGCGCCGGTTCTGGTTCAGAAGGGGTCTCAGTGACTTGGACAGTATCAGTTTCTGCTGGTGGAGTAGCCTCTGGGGTCGGTTCAGGTGTGGCTTCTGGCGCTGGTTGAGGCGAAGTCTCCGCAGCTGCCTGCTGAGCACTAGGGGTATCAAGACTATCTAAGTCTTGAACCTCTTCGTCCGGGACCGTTGGAGCAGACTTCTCCTCTTTGGCCAGGGCCTCAAGATCGCTGTCACTAATTTCTGCATCCTGAGCACGTAGGCCAGATGTGTTTATCAAAAGGGCCAGGGCGATGAGAAAAGTTGTTTCTCTTTTCACGGTATTCCTCTTGCTTATTTAGACTCAAATACATCTACAAGCATTGATGTATATTGATCTTTTTTATTTTGGATCCCAAGTTTTTCTGCACACAACTGCGCATGCTTTAATGCACCTAGGACAACACCAGAATGAGCGTTTTTATTAATGATATCTTCAAAAACCTGAAGCGCCAGATCGTACTGCCCTTTTTCAAGAAGCATTTCACCAATTTGAAATTTTGCTCTTGGCCTAATTGAAGCGTGAGCTCCATTTTCTAATTGTTGAAATATTTTTGTAGCAGTTCCCTGATCAGTTTTTCTAGCGGCTAGCCCTTTTCGAAAAAGGCTTAATTGTGATTCAAGATCCTGGGGCAATGTCTCTGGAACAACAACCGGTGCTTGCGAGGCAAATGCATCCACTGTCTCAACGGGATTAGAATTTTGAGAAAAATTTTCAGTCGATGATTGCGCTAATTCATCTTGTAGAGAAGGTTGAGAAGATTTAGGCGCCCCTTCTTTAAGAAGCTCGTATTTTTTAGTTAATTCTTCATATTTAACGAGGAGATTGTCATATTGCTCACGGGAGACGGTGCGGGATTTTTTCGCATTTTTTTCATCATCGGCGACGAGGGATCTCTCCATGTCTCTGTACCAAGAACATGAATTCAGGGCCATTAAGGCCAGTATTGGATAAAGTGCTGATTTCAAAATGTCCTCCGTGACATAACTTCTTAAATTTTTTGACTTTCCCTCTCTTTTATTTTAATTCCTAATCCTTTTTCGTCAAGGAAACTATGCTACGCACCTATAGCCAGACCAAAGAACTCTCCTATTCGCGCCTTAGAGTCGCCAAGGATGATGCTTATTTTATCTACTTCACCTTTGAATCCTGCGAAGGGCTCTGTTTTTATTCTACCTGTGATGATTCTTTAAAGGGGCAATTCAGAGATATTGAAGTCCGCTGTCCGATCGAATGGAAAGAGGACCTAATGAGGCTCATCCAGCACCTTCAAACTCAAATAAGAATTGATGTGCTGGATGAAAAAATCATTATTGATGACTAAAGGCTTTAAGAACATCGTTATGATGAGTTTTAGTATCGACTTTGCTCATAACATGAGTAATTTTACCACTTTCATCGATGAGAAAGCTCTGACGTAAAATTCCCATAAATTCTCTTCCCATGAATTTTTTTAATCCCCAACTTCCATAGGCCTCGCAGACCTTATGATCTGGGTCAGAAAGAAGCGTGAAATTTAACTTATCTTTTTCCTCAAATTGCTTCAGCTTTTTGACTGGATCAGCGCTGATTCCAAGCACGACAATATTGTGCTTTTTTAAATCAGCTGAAGAGTCTCTAAGTGAGCATGCCTGAACAGTGCACCCAGGTGTCATTGCTCTTGGGTAAAAGTACACAACAACTTTTTTACCGCGGAAGTCTTTCAATGATATTTTTTTTCCATTCTGATCTTCCAGCGTGAATTCTGGTGCAGCTGCCCCAACCGCTAATTTCAATACAGCAGATACTGCCTTGGCCTTCACTTTTTCTTTCGGTGCCTTCGCCACTTTTTTTGCAGTCTTTTTTGTCACTTTCTTAGCAGGTTTCGCGGCGACATTTTTTGAAACTTTTTTTGCCACTTTTTTTACCGGCTTTTTAGTCACTTTTTTAGTCGTTTTCTTTGCCATAATTTTCCTTTTACCATTGATCTCTCAATGATCTCAATTTTTTAAAAACAATTCTCTCTGATTCAAATGGATTTTCGCACTCTTTTTCCAACAAGGATAAGTTTTGTCTAATCTCTGGCGAATTTAAGCGCAAAAAAGGATTTACCGCCCTCTCCTGGCCTAAAGTCCAATTCAGGCCGCTCTCTGTAGGAATCGACTCTACATATCTCAAGGCTTCTTTTATAGATGGATTATCTGGCTCCCAGCGCTGAGCAAAAAGCAAATTTTTACGAACGTAATCATGACCGGGATAAAGAATAATCTCATCTGCCATTTCTTTTAATTTTTGAATAGTCTCAAATAACTCGTCTACATTTCCTCCGCCATGACAATTACCCACTCCACTATTAAAAAGGCAATCCCCAGAGAAAAGACTCGTTCGTCTCCCATTCTCTTTTAAACAAAA
>CANEVK010000172.1 GCA_947442115.1 Bacteriovoracaceae bacterium
GCCAGAATCTTTTTTAAGATCAAAATATTTTTTAAAATGATGATCAAGATTAATAACGTTGTGGATCGATTCAAAAACCAAAGAAAAATGGTGAATACCTTTGAGCATGGATGGATGGGTCAGAAATGAATGAATATCATCGATATTAGGGGCAATGCCGGACGCACCACTGGCCGACCTTAAATTTAAATTCGCCTGAACTGCTGCAGAGAAAATAAAATGCAACATTCCAGGGGACCAAACACTTTGGGCAGTATGAAAATCAACAATACCTAGATTTTTCTTAAATTCTTCATGTGATAGATTCATCCATAAATAGATTTGTCCAACAAAGCCAGCAGCTCCTAGAACACTTCGACAGGATGATGGTAATTCATTAACAAGCTGGTAATAATCAACAGAATTATTATAAGCAGAACTAAGCTCATTAAAGCATAAACGCGTTTGACTTACTGTTCTTAGATCTGGCCTCTCAATCAGTGTCTTGCTTATGGGATGAACGATTTCTTTTTTATTTGAATCTAAAGGCTTAACCTTTTTATTTTGTGTTAGAACACTAATGAGTTCAAAAATACCATTCTCTGATAAAAGCTGAGAAAGTTCTTTTTGCGAAACCTCATCCTCTAAGTGATTTAAGATATTATGAAAACTTTTCAGATAATTTTTATGATCTATGGCCAAATCAAAAGTATTACTAAAATCTGGAAATTTCTTTAATAAATGATGAGCAAATCCTAAAGCGAGCTCTGGTCGAATGTCTTCATCCAGCATCAGTGTCGTTAAATGAATAATCTGTAATTTTTCTTCTTGTTTAAGAGATTTCCAATAAATCCCGAAAATGTTTATCCAATTGGACTTTGATTCATAATTAACACTTATTCCACTTGGAATATTTCCTAGGAACTCCAGGTCTTTTGTCTCCATTTGAGAAATTACTTGGAAAAATATTTCCGCAAACTTCACTGAAAGTTTATTCTTACCCAAATCAGCAAGGTGATTTATTAACACATCAAAGCTGTCTGTTGAAAGGAATGATAAAAAGCGAAAAGGACGCTCTTCAAAGATGAGATGAAGATCTTTTATGAACTCATAATCTGCTTCAGACTCTAGAGCTCCCATGGCATAATTGAGGACCTTGTGAAATGATAACAAGCCTTGTTGTTCTTTCCTTTCCTGGCAGAACTCCTGAAAAGCAAGGTATTTAGTTAAACCGTGAAGAAGAACTTTTTCAAGTTGAGCTTTATCCTCCCATTTAAGTGCATTAATAACTTGCTCTAATTCACCAGCGACATTGACCTTGAATGGAAATTCATGGGCCTTGTTTTTGCAAGTCACACCTTTTTCAATGGTATCATTCAGCTTTCTTAAGTTTTTTGAAAAATCAGGTTCAACTAAAATATTTATTAAAATTTCGGGGTTGCCGTTGAGCGATGATTGAGACCAGTTTAACAAAGGTGAGTTATTTTTTTCATCACTTAAAAGCTTGGCGACGTCCCCCCACTCCTTCTCACCCATCTCACTCACGATTTCATCTAAGACAGTAACTATTCTATTTTGATTTTTTTCAGCTCCTGTGATTTTTAAAATTTTATTTAATTCTCTTTTATGTTCACTAAGATAACTTAGGATTCGGGATAAACTTTCTAGATCATTTCCATCTTTGCCATTAGGCTTGAAAAAAAAACGAATTAAATTTACTTTTTCCTCATCATTTAATTTTTCATCTGAAACAAAACGAGTTGCAGGATTCATTGCTTTGTAAACGAGTATTGATTTTTCCAGTATTTTTCCAATTTCCTGAAGCTCTCCTCGTGAATCTGAATCGGAAAGAACAGTCATCAGTTTATTTCTTTGGATTTTTTTTTCTAGAAAGGTACTGTTGAAAGGTGCTGCCACTGTTGTGATATCTGTTTCATTCATGCTTTTTAATGACTGGTTTAATTGGGGATATTTTTTATCCCAACCCGAACAATTAAAAATATTCATGAGATTTTTCTTGGTCAGAATATTTCCATCCATTACAAGCTCTGAGCAAGAAGGCTTAACAGTCTGCTTGAAAGTCTGCGGAGACTTTAATGGAGCGGGGTCTTGTCCAGTACATGAGACAAGGGCCACCAGGACCAGTAAGAGGGTAAAAGTGAAAACTTTCGACATGCTCGAACTTTATCACTCTCATAACCTCTAGAAATGAGACGATTTTAAAGTCTGTAGAAATAACAGGGTCTGTCTAAAAGGACTACGGGCGCGGGGCATCCCCAAGGAAGTATTTGAGTGCTTCACCAGCATTAATTTTATAATTTTTAAATTCAATATTTTCCTCAAAATTCAATGCTTTACCACCATCTTTCGTAGCTTCTTGCTCAGTTTGAATGCTCAGACGAGAGACAACAGCAATTCCCTGTGAAGTGCCATAGCTATAATCTTTTTTAACGGTGATGATCTGACCATTTTCTGATTGAGTTGTTTTTAAAGTTTTTAAGACCCATTTACTATCAGAAAAGCTCTCTTTCACATAATTGGGAACAATTTTGAGCTCACCAACAGCTTTTTTTCCCTCAATCCCAATGAGGCGGCCCGTTGGATCAAATTGAAAAATATAGCTTTGCACATGGGCCAATCCAGTAGTGTCTTTGGCCTCTAATTCTTGAGTCGTTTTGCCTGCTGAAAATTTATATCCTGCAAATCTTTGCTGAGTTGTTGGAGGTAGAATGGCGTCAACAATTGAAAGAATAGAGAGTTTTAATTCATCTTTCACTTCCTTAAAGCCATCTGGAAGGCCAAGGATTTCAATCGCAACTCTCTCCGGATTCGCCGTCCAATAAGTTCTAAATATAACCTCATCAACCCTTCCAAAAATCAGCTGATCATTTAATTGTTTATTGATTTTCGGACTGACAATATCAACAACAAAATCTTTGATGCCTCTATTTTTGAGAGAATACACTTTATTATCAAAAATATTTAAATATGTTGCTGGATCTTGCGCCTTAACAACTGTTGAAATAAGAAACAAACAAATGAATAGAGCTTTCATGTATCTTCCTTTAACCATGAAGAGGATTCAACCCTCGGACACCGTAAATGCTTTTCTTTCTTGTATATTACCATACCAGCAGAACCACTCACACCTTTTAAATTTTTAACTGCAGTATAAATAATTGGAATCCAATCACTGTGAAAGTGAGAAAAATAGGCAAGTATTGTCCCAGCGATATTTATCATATCTGACTCTAGATGATGTCCATTTTGAGTTTTAACGATGACATGTGAGCTTTTAGCCCCATCTAAATGAAACCAAGTATCATCTTTTTTCGCCCATTTATTTCTTAGTTGGTCATTGCCCTGAGCACTCAGGCCAACACCGATTGTGAAATTTTCAAACTTAAAAATTTTATAATCTTCTTTTTCTTGAATTTTCTTTTCTTGGGATTCCTTAATTTCTTCACGCCCCCAAACTGGGCGGGTGATGGACAATAATGATGTCGATTTTATAGTCTGAGTTTGACCAGCTAGTTGATCTTGAGCATCAGACAATCTCCCACTTAATATTGTTTCACCTTTTTTAAGTTTTTTTATTTTTTCAAAAAGCAAATTTCTTCGCTCGTAAGGATTTAACTCTCCTTCAAATTTAATTTTATGATCCCCTACTTTTAATTCATAACCATCCAGATTTGATCCTTCATCTAAAATGGTTTGAAGCTGGCCCCACTGACGAGTTCGATCCAAATCAGCTTGAATATTATTTATCTTCCTTTGTAAAAAACCAGGGGAAGTAGAAAGTCCCTTGAGTTTAGCAGCACTGAGTTCATCTTTAAGCAAATCTTCAATTTGAGAGGGGTGTGGAGACTGTAGATCATGTTTGATATCGGTTCTGCGCCCAACCTCATTAAAAAGTTCAAAGAGATTATCTAAATCTTGGTTGGCGATCATGGATTTGCCATGCCAACTCAATAATATTTTGAAAGGCGCCTCGGGAGATTCTTGATAATGGTGAATAAAATAAAGTTTTCGTCCTTTCCAAAAAAAGAGTAAAGATTGTTTTTGACCATATTTTTGATAAACCAATTTAATGATCCGATCAAAGGGGTCAATATCAATTTCTAAAAAACTGCAGGATGAAACATGTCGCCTGAGGTATTCCAAAAAAGCATCTTTTCGGCGAAGTTCTGAGGACGGCGGCTGATCGGCTAACCAAATCCCTTCCTGTCCTCCCCCTCTTCCGAAAAACAGATGCCAAGTCTTCCCTGGTGAGCGAATAGAAAAAGAAATAAAGTAAGCTGTGCTATATATTTTTTGAATTTGAGCATGGGCCAGTTGAAAAGACTGAATAGCTTTGACCTGCTTCTGTAAATCTAGATAATATTGAATCATATGAACATCAATCTACTTTCACTGAATAAAACAGTTCACCACGCTCAAGTTGAATGGGATTTATTATCCAATATTATAACCCAATTTGCTTATTTTGAACGAAATAAGGAACAGCTCATTTCAACTATTTTTCTTAATAAATTTGAAGATTTATCTCACGAGTTTTCAATAACTGATAAATATCTCAAGTTAATTAAGGATGAACAGCGTCAGGTTTTAAAACAAGTGATCAGCAGAATCGTTCCTGACAATTCTTTAGATAAAATGCAGCAACATTTAAGTAAGAAAGGTGTTTTAACATTTTCTGAATTAAATAAGTTAACTAGAATCATAGAGTCAGGAATTTTTCTAAAAAAAGATTTTCCTCGTATTGATATACAAGAACTAAGAGTTATAAATGAACTCGATTTTCAATTGATCCAACGTCAATTTTTAAAAGAGTTTAGACACCTTGTGGATGAAAGTGGAGATCTCCATCTAGATCGTCACCCTGAACTTGCGTCCTTAAATCTACGACTTCGGGATCTAGAGGAAAAAATTAGAAAAGTGATACAGGAATGGATGAGTGATCCGAATCACAGTAAAATTCTTCAATTTTCTAGTTTTGATGTTCATTATGATCGATATGTTGTGCCGGTTCGATCTGATTCATACAGATCAGATATTGGGCTCATAGTTTCAAGATCTGAAACAGGTCAAACACTTTTTGTCGAACCATTTGAAGTAAGGGACTACTGCAACAAAAGAATGGAAGTGGTAGCAAAGATTGATGAAATCATCAACCAACTGGCGATGAAATTTTCCTTTTCACTTTTTGAATACTCCCATTTACTTCATCAAACGTTAGGCCAATTTTTAAAGATTGATTTTTACTTGGCAAAATCAGCTTTTGCTCAAGATTATGCCCTAGAATGCCCACGTATACGATCGACTCCTGGCTTTAAGCTGACTCAGCTCTTTCATCCGCTTTTAAAAAATCCCATAAAAAATAATGCTGACTGTTCAGAAAAGGATTCAGGTATTGTTATTTCCGGGCCAAACACTGGTGGGAAAACGGTTTTTTTAAAATCCTTAAGTCTTGCTTATTTGCTTTTTTATCATGGTTTTTTTGTTCCAGCAGCCGAAGCTGAATTGTATCCTTATGATGGTCTTTTTTATTTTGGGAATGATCTGCAAAATCTTCAATCTGGTTTAAGTTCATTTTCTGGTGAAGTCAAAAATTACATTGAGCTCTTGGAACAAGTCAGCCCTACAAATCTCATTTTAATTGATGAAATTTTTAACTCAACATCTTCTGATGAAGCTTCGGCTCTCTCAATGGCCTATTTCAATGAACTCCATAAAAAAGCGATCTGTCATATTATCGTTTCTACTCACCACCAAATGTTTAAAACACTGATACATCAAAATCAACGATACATCTCATGCCATGTTGGATTTGATACAATTAGTATGAAGCCTACCTATAAAATTCAATGGGGCACACCAGGTGCCTCCATGGCGCTTGATATCTTTCGCATTTTAAGCCGCCACCACAATGGACTTGAGATCATTCCAGATGAAGCTTTAAAGCATTTAAATAATAAAAATATTAGTTACGAAACTCTATTACAGAGAGTTTCACAAAAACAAATTGAACTGGATCAGCTGCTACAATCAAATCGACGACTTGAAACCGAACTAAAAAA
>CANEVK010000173.1 GCA_947442115.1 Bacteriovoracaceae bacterium
ATAAGCAAGTTTTGATTCAAAAACAATGAGCGCTGGACCTCTGAGCTCATTAAATCGCATGATGCACATGCAAGAAGGAATCGGTAGAGTGTTAACAAATTCTCCAAATTTCAAGAGATCGGTCGAAATCATCGATATAGTGGAAATTTTTCTTAGAGAATTTGAAAGAGAAACTCGGAACTGACGGATGAATCGCTCATAGATGATTTCCAAGATAGGCATTCGTCCACGAATAACTCTGTCTTGGTTGGTAAGATCATAGGGCTGAATATTGGCATCACTTTCGTCTGCCTCATCAAAACCCGAATCTCCACCTAACTGTCCACCGGTGTCACTGTCATCATTAACAGCGTTCAGTAAGGCATCTACTTCGTCTTGGCTCAATACCTGGGCCATAGTCTCCCCTCCTGGGAATTAAATCTAATAAGCATCCTACTTATTAGTTAATTTGAAAGCTTATGTAATAAATGTCTTCAACTCTGCCATCAATTAAAAATGAATTAATTGAGGCCTTAATTTCCTCTTTTAAAAAACTTTTACCTTCTTTTTTAAGAAGGTCTTCAGCTCTTTTCGTATTTAAAATACTAATAATGGTGTCTCTAATTTGTGGTTTACGGGCCTCAAACTCTGGAGCCTTTGCATCCGCACTCATTTTCAAAACAGCATCAAGACGTACATAGCGACGAGGACCTTCACCTTGAGCAAGATTCACTGTAAAGCTATCAAGCGTAAGAAGATTCTCTTTTTTTACAACTTCTGTCGTCTTTTGTTCTGTCGCTGCTTCACCTTGAGGCTGTGATGGATTGTCTTTTTCTTTTAAAAGCTGGGTCAGATCAGGGCGCTTAGCTTCCATTTGCATGAATTGATATTGAAGATAAGCAACCATTCCCATGGCAACAATATTCACGATCATGAGAATCATGAGAAGTGGATTTTTAGACGAGGAAGCCTCTGCAGATGGAGTAACCTGTCCTGGTTTATTGTCTTCAGCCATTTTTACCTTTTAGCTCGATTCCCCATCCTAGGGAACCTCAGTCAAAATTATAACTTTCCTAGGCAAATCAAGCAAGAACGTCCCTATCATCAGGGCAGATTTTTCCTCTTTCAATAAAACCGGCAATAATTGCCTACTGAAAAATGACACCCTCTAATGATCAGTTAATCAGAAATAAAAAACCCCGGCGGACCGGGGTTTTAAATCAATTTTAATTGTTTAAACGCTTAAAAATTAAAGCTTAATCTTTCCGCGTTTTTTTAGCTCATCAATAAGACCATCAAAGTGAGAAGCAGGATATGCACCCTTAACCGGGATACCATTCAATAGAAAACCTGGAGTCCCTTGAAAACCAAATTTACCGGCTTCTGCCATATCATCATCAATTTTCTTTTTAACTTCATCTGACTTAATGTCTTTTGCAAGTTTAGTCATATCTACTTTTAACTTCTTCGCGATATCTTTTAAGAAAGCTTCACCGTTTTGAAGTTTTCTTTGATTTTTATAGATTTCATCATGGAATTGCCATGCTTTTTCAGCGCTCTGAAGTTTAATTGCTTCAAAGTACTGAGATGCTGGCATCGCTTGTGGGTGAAAACTTAATGGAAGATGTTTATAAGCAAAACGAATTTTCCCCTTATACTTTTCCATAAGTTCCATAACAGTATTAAAGCCTCGAGAACAGAAAGGGCATTCAAAGTCAGAATACTCTACAAGTGTAATAGGAGCATTTGCGTCTCCACGAAAAGCTTCATTAGCAGCAAGTTGCGGTTCAAGTGGCTTATCAAAGCTTTCTTCAAGAGCTTTCTTCTCTTCTTCTTCACGCTTCTTCCCTTGACCTTCTTGAGCTACTTTTACAGCGTTATTCAAGGCATCGATAAATTTTTCAGGATTGGCCTCAATCGCCTCAGTAATAATCTCAGGATTTTCTTTGATGATTTTCTTTAAGTCATCTTTTGAAGTACAGGCCGAAACAACAAGAAGTGCTGCAACTAAGAGCATGCTAGTTTTCATTTTATTTCCTTTTAGCAATTAAGGGGAAGATATTAAATTATTCAGACTATGTTAATGAAACTTATGAAGCTTTTCAACCTTTGGTCTTGTCTTTATCAAAATTATTCTGCATGAAATCGAGATATTTATTGAATTTTCTCGTGTAGTCACGGATATAGGCATATCCAACCAGGTGTACCCGACTAAAACGATTACCTTTCATGAATGATCGCATGGTGGAAAAAAGACCAAAGGCTGCACCTGAAACTTTCTCATAAAGATGAAACCCAAGAGCAATATAAAAAATAGCAATCAAGGCAATACTTAATGCCACGGTATCATCAATAATGAACATTTGATGATTAAAAAAGCGGTTTGAAATCTTAGGGTTTGCTAGAGTTTTTTGCGCAAGCTCAACCATATTATGAAAGATGAGTGAGGTATTTTGAATCATAAAAACACTTGTACTCAGGGCAATGATCACCAAGAGTAGTCCAAAATGGAGCATAAAAATTCTATCTGGAACCGGCTGATGAATCTTGGCATATTGAGGAGGAATGCTATTAGTTCCTAACTCCCCCTTTTTTCTCGACTCACGAAGAAACTCGAAAAAGAACTCAGAAAATCTTGTCAGCAATTTATAGGTACTATACTCATCAACCTTGTAAATTGTATTCGGATTCTCAATCACCTGCTCACAGTAGTCGCCAATATTTTTAAAAGGCCTTAAAATCAACCATCCGACATAAGTTCCGATAAAAAACAATATGACATGAAAGACAAAGAAGAGTGTCAGGTTTTCCAAAACTTCAGTTAAGAGATAATCATAAAAAACAGATTCATCGATAATGTCTGAAAAACCATTCGCTTTAAAAAAAGCATGATTGAGTCTCATCACTTGAAACAGGAATCCATAGACAATAAGGTTTACGATAACAGAAATGGCCGTGACTTTAATGCCCGTAAAAATAATAAAACGAGTATCTTCTGTTTTAAAAAGACGCCTCATTTCTTGTTTTATTCTATTAGCATGTATAAGCATAAAAACAGTATATACCTTATCTAAGTTCTTAAAACTAGGCAGAAAGATCTTGAATAGCCCGACCTTTTCCATCCACTAAAGTTAATGAGTAAAAATATTTACTAAAGTTCCTGGGGGTAACTAACCGATATGGTCCATGAATCGTCTAGGACGAAGGAGTTTTTGCATGAAATTTTTATCTTCTACACTCATACTTTCTGCCCTCATGGCCCTCGGTGGGTGTGGTAAAAATAATGAATCAGGCCGCGCAGGAAGCGGAGTTTACAACTCTCAATACTGTGTCTCTTACAATCCTACGGGTCAATGTTCTCAGTATCAAAACTACAGCATTAATAACTTCAACTCTCCCTATTCTTTTGGTGGTGTAAGCCTCAACCAGGTTCAACAGGAGAATCCTTGCATTCTTAGTGGTGGTGGATACATGGGACAATCTACCTTTAATCGTCAGGTTGTTTCAACTCGCGTAACCATGCCTACGATTGTGACTAGAGGAGACATGTATGTTGGAGTGACCTCTTTTGGTGATGTTGCTGCGGTTATTGGAGATGGGTCAAATAATCCCATGTTTGTCGCTTATCTTTGTCCTCGCCCAATCTCAGGACAAGGAACTCTTTTTCCTCAGATCCTAATCGGGGCCAATACGAATTGCGCTGTTAAATACATTACTGCTGCTAACATGGCCTTTCCTGATGGAACTCAGGCCAATTTCAGAGCTCCATCACCAGGTGGATCATCTTTGCGTCAGAGATTCTCATTCTGTCAGCAGTAGAATTCTTCAACTCATTTCTTTAAAAAAGGACCCTTTCAGGGTCCTTTTTTATTTACTCTTATTGATGAATGCCATCACTCCGGCCGAAATCGCCTTGGCCATCTGACTCATGAATTTATCGTGATTGACTTTTTTAAGCTCTGAGGTGTTTGAAACAAAACCCACTTCCACTAAAAGGCCGGGTCGCTTTGAAAGGGCAAGAACATAGAAAAGTCCGGGCTTAATTCCTCTGTCTTCAATCTGATGTTGCTTAATGACAGGTTTTACTTTTTCATGCACAAAAGTTGAGAGTTGTTTTGAATGATGAACCGTTTGTTGGACGACGAGATCAACTAAAATTTGATTTACGATAAGCTCTTCACCTTTTAAATTCAAGTTTTCAGCACGCTCCACTTTTTGGGTCGCTACATTGGAATTATTGTCTAAATAATACAGTTCAAATCCACGGCTCTTTGTATTGGGAGAAGAATTAAAATGAATGGAAAGAAAAAGATCAGCTTTTACCAAGTCAGCAAGATCAGCTCTTTCTTGCAAACTAACTGATCGATCTAAGCTACGAGTCAGGTATGTGGTGGTATGCTTTGAGAGTTCTTCTTTAATTTTTTTTGCCAATCTTAGAGAGAGATCCTTCTCAAATAATTTGCGAGTCCCTTTATCATCCAGCTTTCCCACCGCTCCAGATTCTTCCCCACCATGACCAGGATCAATGAGAATAACTTTTGCCTGAGCGATCAGTAACGTGAGTGAAAAAAGAAAACTTAGAAAATTCATGGCACGTAGGCTGTTTTAATTTTATGACGAGGGAAGTAAAAAGAAAGAATTTGTCTGTAATCATACCCACGTTTGGCCAATTCCAAAGCCCCAAGCTGGCAAAGACCAACACCATGGCCGTAGCCTTGACCTTCAACATGAATTTGCTTATCACGCATAGACATAACAAAATTATTCGAAGGTAAAACTTCTCTACCAACAAGATTTCTTAAATATGATTTTTTAACGATGTGTAAGCGATCACCAGCATAAAGTCTAAGTTCAGAATTATGAACGGAGTCTGGCATAATCTTTATTTCAGAATCAGATATTTGATCTGAGTAATATTTTTTTAAAACTTGATCTACCATACTAACGAGTTTTTTATTTTGAATTTTCCCATTCCAATCTTTCATACCTGTCTTCTGACAAAAAGTGCAATTAACTGAACGGTAACCTTCCTCTACTCCACCCCAAACCTGATCTGGGCGCAAAGTTTTACCTCCACACTTTGAATGAAAAAATGCGGGAGAAATTTTTCCCGTGGGCCCCACGAGAATTTCTCCTTGGGTTTCTTTTGATGCCAGAAGAGTTTTTTCTGTCGCATCGAAAAAGGTACCTGACACCTGATCTTTTTCTGATGATTCAAGGTGATAAAGACGACCTGAATTCCCTTTTTTTAATCTTTCAAAAGCGTAAGTGCGTGCGGCGACTGCTTGGGCCTTTAAAGCCTCTACAGGCCATGTGCCATTCATCTCTTTTGCTAGCAAGGTTGTGATATAAGCCTCAAGAGGGATGGCATTGACTAAATCACAGCTGTTAGAACCTGTGTCGGCCAATAACTGAAGTTCCCCTTGATACTTATTCTTACCCCAAGAAATAAGCCCCGTGGGAGAACTTAGTGATGCCACTAAGAGCGACTGTTTACCAAGAACTCTTTTCTGGCCTGGGCGACACTTGAAACTAATTAATTTTTTTCCACTATACTGTTGGGATAATTTCTGAGTATGAATCGTCTTTTTGAGATCCATTCCTTCGACTTGCACATGATTAAGGGATTTTGCGATAAGCACTTTAACTGATGGAACGGCCCCATGAGCGGAGGCAATCATCAAAAATAAAATAAAACATCCTGTTCTCAACATCAATTCCCTTATCCGTGGAAATTATTTAAAGAGCCTCAGAACATGATACAGGAAAGATTAGAAAATATCAGAGTTTTTTTAACTGTTTCATGATTTTTTGCATATCAATCCACGCCGTTTTTTTCATATTCTGATTAGTTTCAATAATACTTGGATGGAACAAAGGAACGACCAAGAAATCTAAACTATGATTCATTTTTCTTTGAAAAAATTGACCGTGAATTTGGCTCAGGCGATCTTGGATTTTCAATATTTTATGAGAGGGATTGGCCCCTAAAGTCAGGATGACCTCTGGCCTAAAAAAAGCTGCGACACTTAAAGCTTCAGAAGTTAGGTCTTTTTCTCCACTAGCAGTGGA
>CANEVK010000174.1 GCA_947442115.1 Bacteriovoracaceae bacterium
TGCGGTCTTTTTTCATTTGATCCTTGGTGAGTTCCACCGTCGGAAGAAGACCGAAATTAATATTAGAAGGACAGGGCTTTTCAATGGTCATAATGTAGTTCACCAGGGCGCCCATGGCGGTTTCTACCGGAAACCGTATAGCTTCTAGCCCCATTATTCGTCGCAAAACTTGGAAGGCGACATAAAGACCCATAGAGGCCGACTCAGTGTAACCTTCGACTCCTGTAATTTGTCCGGCAAAATAAAGTTCAGGATATTTTTTACTTTTGAGATCAAAGTCTAAGAGCTTTTTTGCATTTAAAAATGAATTGCGGTGGCAAGATCCCAAATGAATAAAACTGGCCTCTTGAAAACCTGGAATCATTCGGAATACACGAACCTGCTCTTTATAGGTCAAGCGAGTCTGAAATCCGACGAGATTATAAGCCGATCCGAGTAAATTTTCTTTACGTAGCTGAACCACAGCGTAGGGCCATTTTCCATTGATATCCGGCTCTAATCCAACTGGTTTCATGCAAGAAAAACGCGCGGTATCCTTGCCTCTTTCGGCCATGAGATCAATAGGTAAACAAGATTCAAAAAATTTCCAATCTTCAAAATCCTTAGGGGCGACTTTCTCGGCACGGGCGAGCTCATCGACGAAGGCGTAGTACTCTTCTTTAGTCATGGGAGCATTTAAATAATCCCCGCCTTCTTCAATATCTTTGTGGCGGTCTTTAAAATACATTTTGGATATATCTAAACTATCTGCATCCACGACTGGTGCAATGGCATCGTAGAAATAAAAATCATCTCCAGAAACTTCCTTAAGAATCCACTCCTCAAGCGACTTCGTTGTCAGTGGGCCAGTGGCAATAATCACATAGTTACATTCAAAATCTTTTTTAAGCTGCAAAGGATCTGAAGCTTCGGCCTCTACGACTCTAATCAGCGGGTGAGACCTAAGTCCTTCAGTGACGGCGGCAGAAAAAAGCTCACGATCAACCGCAAGAGCGTCACCGGCCGGGACTGCATGCTTGAGAGCATTTTCAATAATGTAAGATCCCATAGACTTCATTTCATTTTTTAAAAGACCATGGGCCGAATGTGGATCAAGAGACTTGAGTGAATTAGTGCAAACAAGTTCCGCAAAATTTTTAATCTTTTGCGCAGGATTAAGTTTGATGGGCTTACTTTCTACTAAGACCACACCAATTCCATGACGGGCCAAAAACATGGCCGCCTCAGATCCGGCAAGGCCGGCACCAATAACAAGAACACGTGAAGTAGATGAGTTGTGCATATTCTCTCTCAAGAAAGGCATTTTTAGGCTATAGTTTATAGGGCCGTGATACCTCTTTTTAAAGCAGAGTGTCAAGTAAATGGGGCAATTTATATGAAAACAATGATACACCTTCACCAAACTCATCATACAGTAGCGGATTTTAAGTCGATTTTTGAAACTTTGATTAAAGCCTTAAATCAAGATGGCCTTCACTTATTTCCTGAACTTTACCTCTGTGGCTACCCCCTACAAGACCTGGTTCTTCAGCGATCATTTATTGAGGCTTACCTAAAAATGGAAGATAAAATTCATGATTGGGCAAAAAAACAAAAAGGGAACTGGCGGGCCCTTGCTGGGGGTCTGAAATATGAATTGGAATCTGATGGTGTCCCCAGAAAAATACATAATATCATTCTAGAAATTGTGCCTGGCGAGGGTGTCAAGGTCCTCTATGCGAAGAGACTACTGCCAAATTATGATATTTTTGATGAACAGAAGTACTTTTCACCAGGTAAGCAAAATTGTTTTTATGAGTATAACAATGAGATCTTTGGTCTTCAGATTTGCGAAGATATGTGGGCCTCATCCTTTCATGAAGTAGATCCGTGTGAGCTGATGCTCAAGGAAGCTGAAGTTAAAAGTTTAAAATTAAGGGCGATCATCAATCTGAGTGCTTCGCCCTTTGAAGCCACTAAAAAAGCCAAGCGACTTGAGCGGGCCCAAACCATTTCAGAAATGTTCAGGGCCCCCTTCATTTATCTCAATCGCGTTGGAGGAGAAGATGAAATTCTTTTTGATGGAACAAGTTTTATTTTAAATGGTGCCGACCTACAGCTTGAACTTGATTCATTTAAGGAAATTCATGCATCTTATGAAGTACAAGAATTTAAGCCTTCAGAAAAAATAGTGAAAACTCAAAAGACTGAAAATACCTGGGAAAGCCTGTTCTCCCCGAGAATTAATACTCACACAAGACCGGCCGTTCTTAAATCTTGGACTGATGAGGAGTGCCTAGAGGTCCTCAAGGCCCTCCAGTTTGGGCTCCAAGAGTATGCACGAAAAAGCGGATTTAAAAAATTTCTCATTGCTCTTTCCGGGGGCATGGATTCGGCCCTCGTTCTGGCCATCACAAAATTATGCCTTAAAGCTGATCAGAGCGTAGAAGCGATTTATATGCCAAGCATTCACTCAGCTGTCCTAAGCACCCACTTGTGCGAAGAAATGTGTCGCAGATTAGAAATGCCGTTGTCCTACTTTCCCATAAAATTTCTCCATTCGACGGTCAGAAATGCCTTCACTCAAAGCTTTTCTGAAAGTTTTACAGGTCTCACGGACGAGAATATCCAGAGCCGTTTACGGGGAACTTTACTTTATACTCGATCCAATCAGACTGGTGCTATGGTCATCAATACTTCAAATAAATCGGAACTCGCAGTTGGGTACTCGACCCAGTATGGAGACTCCGTCGGTGCCATCTCTTTACTTGGAGACCTTTATAAAACAGAGGTTTACCAACTTGCTGAGTTCATCAATCGCCATTTTAATTCACCTATCCCAGAGGAAATTATCTCGAGAGGTCCATCAGCAGAACTCAGAGAAAATCAACTCGACCAAGACTCCCTTCCCCCTTATGCGGTACTCGACACTATCCTTGAGGGAATCTTAAGTTATCGTCTTGGCCCCACTGAACTACAGGATCTTGGCCTGCCTGAAAAAGACATTAGAAAAGTTCTGGAGCTCTACTCAAAATCAGAGTATAAAAGAGCTCAGTTTTGCCCGATCTTAAAAGTGAAGGCAAAAAGCTTTGGCTTCGGCTACAGAGTACCGATAAGTAAAAGCTATCAATATCAACTTGATTTTTAGAGGGAGGAATCATGAGTGAGCAACAACCACAAGGTCAAAAAGAAAAAGTTATGGGCAAAATTAATGAGATCAAAAAGAATGTAGAATCATTTATTGCCGATGTTAACGTCAATGAGCTGAAAGAAAGTCTCAATACAATGGTTAAGGATGCTCAGAAGGATTTCAACAAACTCGTTGATAAAGATCTTGGCAATTTGAAATCTAAATTCCAAAAAGAAAAATCTGTTTTAGAAAAGAAAGCTAAGAAGTTTTATGATAACCACAAAAAAGAAATCTCAGCTCTTCAAAATAAGTTTGAAAAGATGGTAAAAAAAGCAGAAAAAAAACCTGCTGCTAAAGCTGCCCCAAAAGTAGCGACAACGAAAAAAAAAGTGAATAAGAAAGTTGTTGCCGCAAAGAAGGCAACAAAAAAAGTGTCAAAAAAATAAGTTGAAATGGCCCGAGCAATCGGGCCTTTTTTTTTTAGGCAACAACCTCTGAGATATGAAAGACCTTGCCCCGGCCAGATTTTTTAGACAAATACATCATTTTATCTGCAAACTCGATCATTGATTTAGAGCTTTGAGCATCTCTCGGATAATCAGCAATCCCGATCGAAAGTGAGAGTTTATAGGGAATACCACCTTCAATTTGAAACTCTGATCCTTTAACTGCATCTGAGATTCTTATGGCTATTTTTTTAGATTCCTCAATTGTTGACTTGGGCAGAAGAACAATAAATTCATCTCCCCCATACCGATAAATCAGATCCTGCCCACGGAGTTGGTTTCTTAAAACTTTGGCCATATCGATGAGAAGCTGACTTCCAACGACGTGACCGTACTGATCATTCACATTTTTAAAATAATCAATATCGATAAAAAGAAGTGAAAAGGTATTTTTTTTAGTCTCATTTTCTGAAATGTAAAAATCCAAGTCTTCAAGGAGCTTTCGCTGATTAAAGAGACCGGTCACTTCATCAGTCAGTGAAAGCCAGCGCGTTTGTTCCCTTTTCTTAGAATCAGATAAAATTGAAAGAGAGGTTTTTAAAACATTACTTAAATAATCACTTAGTATTTCATGTGTCCCAAATTCGGATAGGTTTTTTGCCAAAACGTAGGAAAATTTTTGCTCCCCAGTTTTGATCAGAAAATGAAATTCATTTTTAATAAATCTCAATCCAAAAAAAAGTCCCATTGGATCTTTTATAAAACGAAGGATCCTTTTTTCTTGATGGGCCGTGAATTGAAACTTCTGCCTAAAATCTGACATCATTTCAAATTCTGAGGAGTAAAGAACATGCTGCTCGAGATTAAAAAAGAGATTGAGATATTGATTCAGCGTAACTGATATCTCTTCAATCGATGAGAAACTCTCTGGACGCGAAAAGAGATGCAAAACAGCGCGCTCAGGGTTCCACTGACCACTCTGAATGACTTCATGGAGTTGTAGACGATAGATGATGGTCCGCAGCTCACTCTCCTCAATAGGAAGAGATAAAAAATCGAACAGACCAACTCTGAAGGCTCCCACAAGACCATGATTATCAATTCGAGACGACATGAGGATAAGTGCCGCCTGTGGTAATTCAATTGAAATTTTTCTTATATCTTGAATCGTCTTTTGCGATTGGCGATTAGAATAAAAAAAGACAGCATCAATTTTATTTTTATTAATACCACCTATTTCATCTAGCTCATGAAGAAAAGTAAGCCTAAAACCAGGACTATTTTCTGCCAAATAAGACCGAATCGTTTCTATACTGAAAGAATCGAGTCCGATAGCGAGAATTTCAAGGCCTTGACTTCTCTTATTCATTCAATCTTACATATCTATATTTTTCTTCAAAGCTTCAAGAGCATTTGATTTATCAGACTCATCTTCTAAAACAGAGATCGCACTTCGCAGGGTTTTTATCGCCTTATCTAGTTTATCTTCTAGCTCAAAGCGACTTTCAACAGAACGCTTTTCCTGAACCGAAATCGACTCCATATCAAACTCCATGGCATCAATTTTTCTTTTAAGTTCCAGAATTTTTAAATCTCTATGACGAATCTGAGTCTCAGAATCGGCTTTCAAGAGCTCTAGTTTTTGCTCTAACTCTCGTTCACGCATTTGAACTCGCTTCAGGTCAATTTTATTTTTCTGAGAGACTTTATCCATCTCAACCATCAAAATTTTATTTTTCTCTTCAATAATTAATTTCTTCTCATCATAAACTTTTAATCTATCTTTCAATTCATTAATTTCATCATTCAATTTTTTTCTAATAATTGAAAGCTCAATTTTCTTTTCATCTAATTCAGCTCTCAAGGTTAAAACATTTCTATTTTGAGATAACTTGTCTTCCTCAAGTTTATCAATTTTATGGAGCAATTCTTCCCTGTCAGTTCTTAGATTTGAAAGTGTGGCCTGCATCCTTTCCATCTCTGCAGAATAGGCGACTTTAATATCATTTAAATCTTTGCCCACATCGCCCTGATAAGCTGTCCTTACCTCATTAACTTGTGGAGAAGATTTTGAAGCTTGGGTACTGGTTGCGATGGCCGGTTCTTTGACTTCCTTTTCTTTGGATTTTTTCTTCGATTTTTCTTCTTTAATTTCTGGCTCTTCATGGCCAAAATTCAAACTATCGAGGTCCAAATCATCTGAGACTAAGGGCTTATCTAAGTCACTGTCAAGATCACTTTCTAGATTAGTTTTTAGTTCTAAATCAGCTTCTGATCCAAGATCCGCTTCAAATGAAAGTGATTCAACTGCATTTTCTTGAGTCCCCAAATCATCTAAAGCAAAATCATCTCCACCTAAACTCAGCTCATCTCCACCTAAATTCAGCTCATCTCCACCTAAACTCAGCTCATCTCCACCTAAACTCAGCTCATCTCCACCTAAACTCAGCTCATCTCCACCTAAACTCAGCTCATCTCCA
>CANEVK010000175.1 GCA_947442115.1 Bacteriovoracaceae bacterium
AATACAAATCAAAAAACATTCTCTCACTTTACCTAAAAACTGAAGAGCATGAAAAATATCTCAAGCTATCCCATGTCCATGCTCAAAACTCAATCCTTAATGAAAAGAAAGATGACACTCAAAAGATTGAAGCCCTTTCAAACCAAATTGAAGCGACTGCTCTTCATATGACTCAACTTGGTGTCACAACTGAAAATGTTGCGATTGCAAAAGGATGCGTGGAAAATACGCGGAATTTAATTAATCAACTTATGATGAATTCCCATAAGAAAGACTCTTATGATCTCATTAAAAAAATTATGGAACATGACCATGCAACTTCAGTCTCAATGCTCTCAGGCCTTTTTGCTAGATCTCAAGATATTCGATCAGCAAAAACAGTCCAAATTATTGGTCTGGCCGCTCTTGTGCATGACATAGGACTTGGTACAACTCTGAAGGAATCAAACAAGGATCAGTTTACTCCAGAGGAAAAACTTAAGTATATGAAGCATGCCTCTCTAGGAGCAGATTATCTTAGGAAGTCTGGGCTGTTTGAAGAAGTTGTTTGTCAAATAGTAGAAAATCATCATGAACAAGAAGATCCAAATTCTTCCAAAAAGAAAACAGCTAGTATAAGTATTGCATCTGAAATTGTGAGTTTGAGCGACAGTGTGAGTACAAATGTATTAGAGAATGATAATCCTAAAAAAGCTCTTGCCCATTTTAGAATTAGTAAACTCAAGTCATTTTCTATACAAATGCAAAAAGCATTTGATGATGTCTTTCCTGATCAGGACATTTCTCAAAAGCGATAAGAGAAAGCACAAAGCAAGCGAGGGCCACTGACCTTTTTATTGTGAATATTCGCCAAATCATCTTCTTTATAGGCTTCCGAGCGTAAATAATAATCTACAATAAACCTAGCACCAAAGCCCTTATGGGTAAAAAATTTGTACCCTCCACCAACTGAAAAGCCACTCGTGCTACCATTAGAAGTTGACTCTGGTGTACCTAAATTAGTTCCCGCTTTATAAGTAGATCTGACAACTCCTAAATTCATCGCTACATGCAAATAAGGTATGAATTCATTCACCATGGAGGGAAGTTTGGTTGGATGCCAATTGAGTCCTGCTGAAAACTCATTCAAATCATTTGTCACACTCGCACCATTATAAGCTTGAGAATCCTGCTTCTGAATAGTGAATTCACCAAAGATTGAAAAAGAAGAAAACCACTCCCTCTCATTTTTTGGGTAATATTCAGCACCAAGACCAATATGATGGAAAGATTGAGAACTAGTAAAGGACTGATCTCCAACGTTTGTTTTTGAATTAGAATTAAGTCCTGAAATATTTAATACTCCATACACTTCAAAATTTTTATCTACAATTGTCAGAGGAGTCTGAGACTCTTCTAGGGCCTTAAGGTCTGAAGCAGTCAGCTTATCTTCGCCCTCATTCAAATCCTGTGCTCCATCGGCAAGTGGGATTCCAAGTTTTGCGGGATCACCAGTGACCTGAGATGGTGTATCTTCCTGAACAATGGCCTGGGTTTCATCTTTGGTTATTTTCACTGGAGGAGTAATTTTTAAGGTCATAACAGAATCATTAGTTATAAAGTCTGCATTAACCAATCGATAGATAGACCAAACTGAACGCGTAGGAGAAACTTTAATACAAGCCGCACGAGCAACAATACCAGCAGTGACTATAAATTTTGCATGATCACCCTCGACTAAACCATCCTCAGTCCCACGATTGATCATGGCCGTCTTTTTTGACTCTGAAGTTTTCAATAAACGAATTGTTAATTTCTCATCTACTTCCAAAGCATAAGACAAAACAGGTAAGAGCAATAAAAAACAAATTATTTTCATAACATTCCTTAAAAAGCGTAGACAAAACTCATTCCAAACTTGGAATCAACTAAATTAGGAGAACTTGGAAGACTAGAGTTTAACTGACTAGACTCATATTGGTCCATTTTCAAAGTCTCTAAACTTAAACTAAGCCTTACCCCAAAATTATTTTTCATAAGATACTTACAACCCAATCTAAAGCCAGGCATAGAGAGGACAGTATAATTTGCTTTTTGATTAAGTGAGGGAGAATTAACTGTCGCCCAACCTGACCTGATGAATGCTCCCAAAAAAACAACTGGACGCTCAAAAGCATAAGGCGCGTGGTGAGGGTACCAATTCCCACCGAGAGTGAAGGAATATTCATCCACATTAGCATTAGAGTTTCCAACGCTTAAAGCTGAGCTATTTGAACGAAATCCGCCATTAAGACTAAATCGCTCTAAGGTTTTATGGCCTAATATTGGAACAACCTCTATATCAGCAGCAACAGACTTCAGGTCATCTCGCCTATAATTTTTGTCAGACTCCGTTTGTGAATCTGCCAGAGGTATTCCCCACTCCAGAGCAAGCATATAACGAGTGGGCTCCACTCGAATCCAGTCGCGACGATCCCTTTCTTGCAAAATCGAAACTTGACCAAGCAATGAGCGCAATTCTTCATCTGAGAAGTCCTCAGACCAACTCTCCCCTTTTTCAAGAAGTGAGCGATAGATCTTTGCATCAGCAGATTTTCTTTGGGATTCTTTTCTGACAAACTGATTAAACTCAGATGTGTAATTTGTATTTTCACTAAATTCAAAAGCAAATTTAGACTTCTCCTGTTTTTTGTAGAAATCATCATAATTAAAATCAGGATCATTAACCCTCTCAATATAACTAATGACCATTTTTTCAAAAGTCGATAAGCGATACTGCCTAGACCATTCTTCCTTATGAGCACTTTTAAAGAGAGAGGAGCGGTGTCTGGAATCTTTATTAACATTCCAAACTTCGACATCAATTAAGTCAGCATCTGAGTCTGATTTTTCAGAAACCACACGAGTATCAGCAATTTTGTCATAATTATTTTTCAGTTTACTTAATCTGTCGCGATCAGAGCTGAGTGCCATTTGAGTATTTTCTTTAACCTTGGTTTTTGGATTCACTATCGACAAGCGACCAAGAGTTGGATTGTTTCTTCCTTTGAGCATCAGTGATTCAGATAAAAGATTATATTTTTCTCCTCTCACTAATAATTCGGGATCAAAAATTTTGAATAACACCCAAATTGATTGATCTGAATTTACTTTGATATTTTTAGCTCGAGCAACGGGAACGAGGCGTAATTCTCTAGAGTCTAAATCTTTAATTTGCTTCACAAGGATTGCATAATCGCCCTGCCTTAAACCATCCTGAGAACCCAGATTAAAAAGTGCCGTTTGACCGGATCGGGACTGATTTAAAAGACGAGCTTCAGTAAGGGCCAATGAAATATCCGCGAAGACGCAAAGCGACAAGAAAACTAAAGAAATCTTCGTAAAGAACTTATTTTCAGTAAAGAAAAAATATCCCATGGATTAATTGTGTCACCCAATTAACGGTATGAAAACACTCATTTTTCTCCCATCGTCATGAAATGTGCTAAAACTTTAACTCCTTGATAAAGCGTTGCAAAAATCTTATAAACAAAACATCTTATCCAAAAGGACTTTTAAAATGGGTTTTAGATCTAAAAGAAAACGCGAAAAAATGACTTATAATTATCAGTGCTCACTCACTGCCGAAGAATTTGTTATGACTGAAAAAGCTCCCAATCCAAAAGAGCTCCTCACAGTTAAAGCCTTCTATGAAATGAATCCTGATCTAGATGATCGTCCAGCGATTGTAAAAAAGAAGCTAGGACTTCCTGTTACCGATGATCAAAAGAACTAAGAGGAGTCATAAATGGAGAGACGTAAGGTCATTATTATTGGAACAGGTCCTGCTGGTCTAACTGCTGCCATTTATTCTGCCCGTGCTGATCTAAAACCACTTATTCTAGAAGGCCATGAGCCTGGTGGACAACTCACCCTCACAACAGAAGTCGAAAATTTTCCAGGATTTGAACACGGAGTCATGGGCCCAGAACTTATGGCCAATATGAAAAAACAAGCGGCAAGATTTAATGCTGAATTTAAACCAGTCATGTGCACTGAAGCCGATTTCTCTAAAAGACCGTTTATTATCAAAGACTCATCTGGTTCAAGTTATGAAGCTGAAAGTGTAATCATTTCCACTGGAGCATCAGCAAAATGGCTTGGCCTTCCTAATGAAAAGGAATTAACTGGTCGAGGAGTTTCCACCTGCGCAACTTGTGATGGGTTCTTTTACAGAGATAAGATCGTACACGTAGTAGGTGGCGGAGATACGGCCATGGAAGATGCCACTTTCATAACAAAATTTGCCAAAAAAGTTTTCATCATCCATCGTAAAGATACTCTTCGGGCGTCTAAACCGATGCAAGAAAGAGCTTTTAAAAATCCTAAAATTGAATTCATTTGGGATTCAGCAGTAACTGAGATCCAGAGTAACGACTCGGGGGTCTGCGGTATTACTGTTGAAAATCTTAAAACCGGCGCCAAACAGCAACGTGAAACTGATGGCCTATTTTATGCCATCGGCCACCAACCCAATACAGCTTTTCTGAAAGGTCAAATTACTCTAGATGACCATGGATTTATCAAAACCCATAATGGCCCAGAGACAAATATTCCTGGGGTACTTGCCTGTGGAGATGTTCAGGATTCATATTATCGTCAAGCCATCACAGCAGCGGGATCAGGTTGCCAAGCAGCTATTAAAGCCGAAAGATATCTTGAGGGTCATTAGGAATTGCTAGAAAAATTAAAGTTTTATAAAAGTAAGGTTCTAGATTTTTATGAACGCCATGAAGTACTGGTTTCAATGTCAGTCTTTGTGGCGGGTTTTCTTTTTGATCTTCTCACACTTGGACGGATTGATGATATTTTCAATCTGATTCAGCAAGCTGTTTATCTTGTTATCCTTGGCACCCTACTTATTTTAGAAATTAGAATCACTTATTCCAAGCTTGAACTTTCTCTAAAAGGTAAACAGTTCTGGCAGTATCATAACCTTATAGTCCATTTTCTGTTTGGGTCTCTACTCTCAGTTTATACCATTTTTTACTATACTTCCGCTTCTGCACTGACCTCTCTGCTTTTTATCGGACTGCTTGCGGGACTGATGCTGGCCAATGAAATTGAGCAATTTCAAAAAATAGGAGTGCCCGTAAGAGTCACATTGTATGCCATTTGCGTTTTATCTTATTTTTCCTTTTTTTATCCCATACTCATGGGTCATATTGGCCAAATACCTTTCTGGTTAGGAGTTTCCACGTCTGCCTTTCTTCTTGCACTCATCTGGAAGTTTAATTTTAATTCTAGTACCTCCTCTCAATCACTCAAGACCCATGTCCTGTATCCAGGAATCATCGTGCATCTCGCTTTTATCCTCGGCTACTACACTTCCTTTATCCCACCAGTTCCAGTGGCCATAAAAAAGATTGGCATTTATTACGACGTAAAAAAAATTGATGGTAAGTACATTGGATTACATTTAAGGCCTTTCTGGAAATTTTGGGGGCAAGGTTCAAGCCATTTTGAGGCACGAGAGGGAGACAAGATAGTGGTCTTAACCTCTATTTTTTCGCCCACAGACTTTAAAGATAAGGTTTACTTAAAATGGTTTTATGATGATCCGAATGAAGGCTGGTCATTACGCGATAGCATCCCCCTTTCAATCCTAGGCGGTAGAGATGCTGGATTTAGGGGCTTTGGCTCAAAATCACATTTTGAGTATGGAGACTGGAGAGTCATTATAGAAACAAGTGATGAAAGAGAAGTTGGCAGAATCAACTTCTCGGTAACTCAAGAGGCTCATCTTGGAACCAGGGAATTCAAAGAAGATATCTACTAAAGATTGATCTCAACCCTTCTCAAATCACTCGACGTTTTAACTTCATAAGGCTGGTTATTGTTTAAGTAAAAAATAGAAACACCTGAGTAACAATCTTTTAAATCATTAATCTGAAGCTTGAATTTCTCACTCCCAGACAATCGAATATAGTTCCAAAGAACAATAGTAATTTTTTCAAGACTGCGAGTGACACCC
>CANEVK010000176.1 GCA_947442115.1 Bacteriovoracaceae bacterium
CATCAGGTATACCCTTGCCTTGATCGTGAATACTGAAAACAGCTTTATTTGAAACTTGCTTAAGCTCCATCTCTATAACTTTCTCAGGTGAATCCTCCATCGCATCTTTTGCATTATGAATGAGATTTAAAAAAACTTGCTCCATGCGACCTTTACTCCCATGAATGATTAAAGGAGCGGTTGAAGAATCTTGAAATTTGAGGGTCACACCTTCTTTTTTATAGATTTCACTGATGAGTTGAATGGTGTTTGATAAAGCATCATTGAGTGAGAAATTTGCAAGGTCTGAAGAGTTTGCTCGAGAAAAAGATTTTAGTCCTTTAACGATATTCACAATTCGATCTGTAGCATGATCTATTTTATTTATTAAATAAGCAGGTTTTGATTCAGGAATTTGTTTAATGTTTAATTCAATCTCAAGAGCATGGAGGAAGCCTTTTATAATCGCTAAGGGATTATTAATTTCATGGCCTACACCTGCCGCCAGTTGCCCAAGGGAGGCAAGCTTTGCTTGATGCTGAGAGATCATTTTCTGCTCTTCGAGATTTTTTTCAAGTTCTTGAGTTTCAATTTCACTCATGACTTGTTGATGAATATTTTTTGCAATTCCAAGGAATTGAGAAGAATTCAAAGGGACATTAATCCAGTTGACGAAAATATCTATTTGGCTTTTGTTTTTAATTTTAAGACGTTCCCAGCGGTAATTTGATGAGAGGAATGAATAGCTTTTATTGGTCGTAATAAATTGGGCGATATCTTTTTTTAGGAGGTCACTATCTGAATAATTTAAATCTTTTTGCCACTGTTCATTGACCCAACTTATTTCACCTTTATTGTCATAAATGACAAGATTGAGAGGAATGTTTTTAACAATGACGTCTAGTTTCTCATTTGCAATTTTTAATTTTTTTTCTCTGAGGCGTGCTTCAAGGAGAAGCACCACTTGATTGGCGAGTTTTTTGAGAGCACTCCTTTGCCAATCATTAAGATTTTTAGGCTGATTATCGATTACACAAAGTGTCCCTATGTTATAACCACTTGATGTCTTTAATGGGGCGCCTGCATAAAATCGAACATGTGGCTCACCAGTATAGAGCGGATTATCTTTGAATCGTTCATCAAGCTCTGCATCCGGAATTTCAAAAATTCCATCGGCTAAAATGGCGTGTCCACACCACGAAATCTCCCTTGGCGTTTCGGAGGCTTCGAGACCAATTTTAGATTTAAACCATTGTCTATTTGAATCAATAAGTGAAATGAGTGAAATTTTTGTGCCACATATTTCACTGGCAAGTTTGGTTAAATCATCAAAAAAAGGCTCTGATTCTGTATCAAGAATTTCTAATCTGATAAGGTCCTCAAGACGTTCATGTTCATTTTGAGGGATATCTGGTTTTTTCATTTTATGTCTCGATTTTTCATAATTTTTTGCTCAAGGTTTTTCATTCGGAGAGCAATTTCTTGGCAGAAGTTATTTAGTTTTTCTTCATTCGAATCTTGCGGAATAAATATTGGATCATCATATTCCATAATTATTTTAGCAAATGGCTTTGGGAGTTTGAAGCGATCCCAGGAATTGAATTCCCAGTAACGGTTGACTATTCCAACGACGGGTAAAACGGGTGAGCCAGTTTGTTTCGCTATGACAGCGACTCCCACCTTGCAGACTTGTCTTGGACCTTTAGGCCCATCGACAGTTAATCCCCCTGAAATACCTTGTTTTAATTGTGAAATATAAAGACTTAAAGCTTCAGCTCCTCCCTTATCTTTATTTCTCTTTTTTGATGAGCCTCTGACCGGAATGAAGCCCATTTTTTTTGAGACATAGGCTGCATAATCTCCATCTTTACTTCTCGAAGATAAGGCCAGTAAGGGCTCAGTAAAAGCATGTCCAGACATGACTGATACAACCTGCTCATGCCAGACAGCAAAGACAAAACTCTTGTTTGGTGATAGAGATATTGCCATTTCTTTTTTTTCTTTTCCACGAACTTCGATTCGATAAGTGGAGTAAAGAGATTTAACCAATAGCCAAACCAATTGTTGTAGAAAAAGATGAATCAACTGCATAGGGTATTGAGTGAGATTCAATTTTGCTCTTTCCTTGAAAAAACTTTTATTCGATTAAATCCACCACAGGGGTATGTTCTGATTCTTATTTCTTCGAGCATCTCTTCACCTTGATAAGGGATTTTAAAGAGGTTTCCTGCGTAAGCCTTAACATTTCTTCGACCCTGAATTTTGATCCATTTATCTTGGGATTTTCCCTCGCATTCAACTTCAAGGGGGTTGTTATTAACAAAGTAGCTAAAATCTAATTCTATCGCTTTGACTTTATCAGGTTTAGCAAGTTTTATGATGAGCTCTTCAAAATGCCCTGCCTCACGGCTTCTTGCGGATTCCATGCCGTCAAACATATTAATCGGACCAAAAGGTGAAATCGCAAGATGAGCAGGAGAATAGTGTTCATCCGTTGCTTTGATAATCTTGGCACCAAGTGCTGCACTGGCATTATTATAAGTTTGACCAAGAATTATTGTATTCCAATTCTTCTTAGTCTCTGCATCAGTAGGAGCATAGGGAATGAACAGTGGTTTTTTAGTTTGAGGCACAACTTCACTGTGTTTGATGAGGACTGCTTCTTGAAGTGGTTTAAAAGATTCTAGTTCTGAATTTGGTAGTTTATCAAACAGATTAAGTCTTGTGAGACCTCCGTCAGGATAGCCTTTAACTTTCACTTTTTTGAATAAATTCGTTTGCTTTGGGAACTTGAACTTTATTTCACTATGCCCAGCAAGTTTTAGCTTGGGTAAAAACTCTATCCAGTCCTCTGAATCTTGTACTTGCCCTTCAATTGAGATCACTGGTGTATAATTCCCTGTATGAAATTTAGTGGAGATCCTGCCAAAGGAAAAAGAACTCGCCTCAGGGAGCTCTAGTATTAAATAATCAACACCCTCAAGATTATGGCGAACTGTTTCCCAGCTATCCATAATTTTTCCCTGCTGACCAAAGTGTTCTGGATCAAAGACAGGTAAATGGGGCGAGATTAAATTTTCAGCTCGAGCAAATTTTTCATTACTGACTTCAATAATTTTTGATCCAACCAGCTTGTTAAAGCTTGCTAAAGGATCAATTGGTCCTTTATCAAAAATTTCTTCAGGACGATCTGCTTTGAAAGCATTAAAGATAAGATTTTTATATCCCATATTCACCACTTCTTCCTGTGGTATATTCTGAGCTACAAAGTCTCCTTTAAACTTCTCAAAATCAATTCCTTCCCAATTAAATTCTTTGAGAATGAGTTGAGCGATTTCTGCATTGAAGAGGACTCCCTTAAATTCACCATTACAGAGAGTGACTAATCCCTTGCCACGGTCAGGGCCTTTAAAACAATGAATGAAGAGACAACGGAATCCATCATTCGCTCCTTGATGGATGGCGATTCTATTCGGACCGGCTTCAGCAATAAATATTCCTAGGCCCATTCGGGCCGCCATAAATGACATGCAACCCTTATCTGTCCCTTGAAGCATTGTGACGGCGGTATCATGGTTTAGTGGACCGTTAGCATGAATATCGTGGTAGGCATGCTCAAGCTTTTGAAGAAATCTTGCCATGGACTCTGTTGTACCCATCGCTCCAGCGGCAAAGGCGGGAAACATTTTTCTTGTTCCCTCTATAAGAGTACCATCATCTTTAAATCCATGAGCGTAACTGACCTTTGGTAAATCTTCTTGGATGAAGCTAAATTCATTCATGCCTAACTTTTCTAAATAGGGGCGAGTCAGCTCAAAGATTGATTTATTTTCGAGGGCCTCTATTAAATGCTCTAACACCAAGAAGCCTCCACCTGAGTACTGAAAAGTTTTTCCAGGAGGATTGATGACTTTTATAGGAGCATATCCATAATCAGAGTTCCCCGAAAGGAAAGAACGGATGGGAGGCATTTTCCTGTTGGCCGGAACTCCATTTACATAGTGCATGTTTAAAGCAGAATGAGACATGAGATGTCTCACCTCAACTTCAGCGTTATTGAGCCTGAAATCAGATTTTGTAAGATCAAAGAGTTTATCTACTTTTGTGGATAGGGAGATGTTTTTTGAATGGAAATAATCAATAGCAAAAGCCGAGGCGACGGACTTACTAAGAGAAGCCATTTCAAACCATGTTTTTTTAGTGCAATCCCCCAAAAAAATGTTTTCAGTCGTTGAAGAGTTAATAAGAGTTATTTGAGCACTCTTGATACCATGCTTTTCAAAACTATTTTTTATGTTTTGAAATAAATGACTAATAGGATGTCTCAAAAAGCGCTTCTGTGTAATCTCCCACAGGGCCTCTCTAGCATTTTGTATTTCGTCTTGCGGAGTATTTTCGATTCTTTTCTTGAGGCTATCAAGCATCATCTGGCCTGATTTCCCCTGCGCAGAGATCAGAAACTTCATGCCAAATTTTTGAAGGTATTTCTCACCAAGGTTTTTAAGTTCGGTTTTTAATTTTTCTTCTTCATTAAAAACAAGGGCCTGCTCTTGAGAAGCCATTTTATCAAGTGTCTTTTTGCTTTCACCGATGTCTCCGTGGAACGAAGCTGCCTGAATAATATCTTGAAGCCCAAAACCCAAAATGATCTCTTTCATTTTCTCTTCATTGGGAGCAGCTTGCTTAGACATCAGGCTTGCAAAATGGGAGTGCCCACACAATTCAAAGAAATAATGAAATTTAAGGACGTCATCTCTGATCTTAAATTTGTTAGAGTCGAGTTCTAAGATCTTCTTCCATGGATCTTCTGAATGTCGAATAGAGTCGACGGTAAAAGGTAAAAATAGTTGAGTAGCAAATTCAACGGGGTTTTTATCTGTCATGAGTTTAATCATGAGGTTCATGGCCACGGGATACCACTTGGCCGTTCTTTCATCCCATTTGACCTGAACAATCTTTTTGTCGTCGGATTTGTCTTTTCTTATGAAGTGCATTTCCTCGTGGGCAATCCGAATAAAATCTTCAATTGAAAAACGACCATGATAAAGTTCATGCCAAACTTCCCAGCGAGATCTCTCTGCTGTGGCGAGATCATCCATGACCCTGGCCGGAATCCCTGCAATTTGAGTAGGTAATGCGACACAACCATTTCCAGAAAGCCAGTCTGTGATGTATTGAAGTGATTGAAACACATTATATCGAATTTCATCGGGATGATTGTTGGCTATAAAATCTGATTCTTTGATGTCAGCTACAATAAGGGATCTGGCATAAAGTGGATTAGACTTATCAAGACCAACGATGTCTTTCCCGTGGATAAAATTAAAAATTTCTTCGTGATATTTTTCATCAAGAAGAGATTTAACGAGTTGATGTAATTTTTCAGAATTCCCTTGGAGGTGAATCTTCCAAGATTCTACCAGTGCCAGTCCAAGTCTTACAAAGTCCGGGTGGGCGACCCAAAAACCTGTGAGGTCTCTTTTGAGCTGAGTGATGACATCACGGATATATCCCTTAATTGTAATCTGAAACGAAGGGCCTTTTATTTCATTGTTAATAGGAAGAATTCCATACATCCCTCCGACTTTTATCCCCCCTCTTGGCCCTACGACGTTTGCTAAAAGGTCATGAGAGGCTTTGATGTATTTGATAACAATGTCAGGATCGGCCTTAACTGGAATACGATAGTTTTCGTCTTCTTTGAAAAGCCGTGCCGTAGAGGCCAGATAATCATGCCATCCCAGTGATGCCCCAACAAAATAAGGATAAAGTTCATCTATAATTTCATGTGTTCTGAAAACCGCTCGAGGATTTTCTAAGACAATCATGAGTCTGATCGTGCCTATTTTGTATGTAGGGTGTCTTTTCTGAATGAGTTTTTCTGCCGTCTCCATCATGATGCGGATATAGCGTGCTTCCTCTTCATTTTCCAATTTAGGGACATAGAAAACTAAGGCTTTTGGATTTTGCCAATTTCTAAAAAGGTGTA
>CANEVK010000177.1 GCA_947442115.1 Bacteriovoracaceae bacterium
GATTTTTTCAACCTGAAGAGCAAAACGGTTTAAATTATTTTTCTTCAATAGATCAATCACACTCACCACATCTCCATGGCGAGCATCAGCATCGGCGGAAAGAAGAAAATTAGTATTGGGATTATTTTTTGAAATTCTTTGAAACTCTAATTTTAAGGAATCCTCGGTGAAAAGTTTTCCATTCAGAAGCACCTGCCCCTCTTTGGTAATTGCGACACCAATGGAATCAGCTTTTGAAGTTACATCCGATGTCAGTGTCTTAGGCAGATTCACCTTGAGACTTTCTTTTATCATGACTGGGGCCGTGACCATGAAAATAACCAGTAAAACCAGCACCACGTCCACAAAGGGCGTGATGTTAATATCATTAATACCATCATCCTGATCATCAAGTTTAGTCGCCACAATTAATCCTTATAAGCAATGAAGAGATCTTTTAAACTCGCCGCTTGATTCAAAACTGATTTCACTTGGCGGTTAAAATAGTTAAAGGCCACAACGGCCGGGATCGCAACCACAAGTCCCACCGCTGTTAAGATCAATGCTTCGGCCAGAGAGAACATCACAGAATTGGTACTGCCTGTTCCTTGAGAGAGTTCTCCAAAACTCACAATAATCCCAAGGATGGTTCCGAGAAGACCCACAAAAGGTGTCGTTGATCCCATGGTCCCTAAAATAGGAAGTCCCTTTTCAAGTTCTTTTCTTTTTTCAACAATGAGGGAGTCAAAGGCTTTTTCAATTTGTTCGGCCCCTTTAAGTTTTGATATCTCTTTAAAAAGATCTGAGAAAAAATGCTCTTCAGTGAGAATATTTTCTTTAGCACGAATTTTAGCTTTTAAATTTTCACCGGGGAGTCCTAGGGATTTAAAAAATCTGCGGCGCTCAATCATGATCGTCACCGACCAAAAAGACAGCCCCAAAAGAAAAACCAAAATGAGGCGGGCAAGCCATTCAACAACTGTTAACCAAAGCATGAATTCTCCTCTGAAAATATCAGGAGAATCTTATGCTTGATGCATGAAACTTGTCAGTAAATTTACTCAGGAATAGAGCGATAATTTTTGAAGCGAAAGTTATACAATTCTTCGAAATCTTCTAGCTTGGCGTCTTTTTCTTTGATTTGTGCGACTAATTTTTCAAGCTCTTCCCAATCTAGATACTTGAGAACAAGTGGAGTCAGGACATGAAGGTCACGGGAGCGGCGAAATTTCTCTCGCGCCTTATTAATCATGCCTTGAGCACCGATGATTTTAGAATCTCGATAATGAATACAAGCGGCAGCAACCTGAATGATGGCCCAATAAATGTATCGGGCCGAATCATTCTTGTCTTCCATCCACAAATCCTCTAAGGATTCATGACACTCCCAGTATTTTTGCTCATTAAAAAGCTCAATACCTTCCTGAATTTTGGCCAGATGTTCTGGTGTGAATTGGCCAAATTTATACTCCACTAGAATCCGCCAAGAATATTTAAACCTGAGTCCACATAGAGCACTTGACCAGTCACCCCTCCAGAAAGATGAGAGGCCAGATACAAAGCTGCTCCCCCACAATCTTCAGGTGTCACATTTTTCTTCATCGGAGAAATTTCTTCTACTTGATTGAGAAGACCTCTAAAGCCTGAGATGCCTGAAGCAGCTAAAGTTTTAATCGGTCCAGCAGAGATACAATTGACTTTGATCCCACGGGGGCCAAGATCGTAAGCCAAGTAGCGAGTGGAAGCTTCAAGCGCAGCTTTGGCCACACCCATGACATTATAGTTTTTCACTACTTTTTGTGAGCCATAATAAGTCATGGAGATAATCGAGCCATTATCATTCATGAGCTCACTCAAGGAGTCTGTGAGACCGACCAGTGAGAACGCCGAAATATCACAGGCCATAGCAAAACCTTTGCGGCTGGTGTGAATAAAAGGACGAGCAAGATCTTCTTTATCAGCAAAAGCAAGAGAGTGAACGAGGATATCAAATTTACCCCATTTTTCTTCCACGATTTTTTTCATCGCCGGATAGTGAGCATCATTAGTCACATCCATTTCAAAAATAAAATCTGCACCGATTTCTTGAGAGAGTGGTTCAACACGTTTATGGATAGCTTCATTCATGTAGGAAAGAGCAATGGAGGCACCATGCTCTTTAAAAGCTTTGGTTATTCCCCAAGCGATAGAGCGGTCATTGGCCAGACCAAGAATAAGAGCTTTTTTACCTTCGAGTAATTTCATAGGGGACCTCGCTTTTTAAAGTGATCAACTTTAACTGAGAGCGAGGTCCTTGAGCAACTATTTGCAGCGGGTCAATTACTTCGGAGCGTGAGCAATATTTTTAACTTTCCCTGCATAACCAGAGACTTGGGCCGTTACTTCTTTATAAGCACCAAAAAAGTATTTTTTAACTTTGATAAGATACTGAGGAGTCACGATGACATCGGCATTATTTGGGAAAATAGCATTGAAGGCTGCCGCTGATTTTGCTTCCTCGACCATACCACCAGAGAAGATAAAATTATTGGCATCGTTGGCCCCGTATTGGATACCATCAACGAAATTCGTGGAAGACTCAAGATCAAAGATTCCAAAAAGTTTTGAATGAGTCGCGGCCCCAGAAATTTTCTTCGTCATATCCACTTCAATATCGGCCTGAAGATCAGATTTGACTCGCAAATCAAGCACACCACTTCTATGACTCTTGTTATATGTTGTTGAACATGAAGCTAAAAAAAGTAAGCCGACACAAGAAATGAAATGAAGCTTTTTCATGATTTATCTCCTTAAAAAATGATTCCTCCATTTTTGAGCAAGAATAAAAAAACTCATAATGAATTAAAGAATGGAAAAATCCTCCTTAATCCCATGCGTAAAACTTTAACTTAAGCCAAAGCTTGTGGTAGCTTTCAGTGAGTACATAAACAGATTGAGACACTATGCAAAAAAGACTAGTACCAGAGTATATTGAAAAGCTCGAAGTTTATCAGGCGGGAAAACCGATCGATGAGCTCGCCCGAGAAAAGGGACTTACCAAAATTTCCAAGCTCGCGAGTAATGAAAATCCTTTGGGCCCCTCTCCTTTTGCCATCCGTGAAATGACTAATGCTCTCTGGGATGTTCACCGCTACCCCGACATGGCCGCTCATCAACTTAAAAATGCCCTGGCCGAACTCTATCATCTTAAACCTCAAAATATTATTTTAGGTAATGGTTCCGAAGGCATCATGGGCTACATCGTGCGCGCCTTTTTACAACCCAACGAAGAAGTGGTGACAAGCGAAAATACTTTTATTGGTTTTCTCATCCTCGCCAAATCAGTAGGTGCCAAACTGATTCAAGTCCCGCGCCGTTCTGACTACAAATACGATGTTGAGGCGATGGCCAAGAAAATAAATCAAAATACGAAGATCGTTTACATCGCCAATCCTGATAATCCGACTGGAACCTACATCACGAAAGAAGAATTTGATTATCTCATGAAGCATGTCCCAGAGCATACGATCGTCATTTTAGACGAAGCCTATTTTGAATTTGCTCAAGGCACTTGGGATTACCCTGATTCCATGAATTACCGCTATGACAATGTCATCACCCTGAGAACATTTTCTAAGGCCTACGGGATTTCCGGCATTCGTTGTGGCTACGGCTTTGGTCATGATTATCTCATTGGAAATTTACATAAAGTGAAACTTCCTTTCGAGCCAAGCTCCATTGCTCAAAAAGGAGCTTTCGGGGCCCTTCAGGATTATCCTCATCTTCAGCGCACTCTGGAAAATAATAGTGATCAGTATGAGATCCTTTTTGATTACTTAAAAGCTCAAGGCTTTGATCCCGTCCCTTCGGTAACAAACTTTATTACCATCAAAACCGGTACAGAAGAGGCAAGCCTCTTTCTTTTTAATGAACTCCTTAATCATGGGGTCATCATTAGACCTCTGCGGGCCAACCTAATGCCGGATCATGTGCGCATCTCGATTGGGACAAAAGATGAGATGAATCATTTTTATGAGGCGATGAGTGATGTTATGCCTAAATACAAAGAAAAATTTGGAGTGAAATGATGAAAATTCTCACCTACAAACGCCAAACAGTCTTTGGAACTCAAAAACGCCTAGGGATTCTCTACAATGATAAAACCATTGTGGATGTGAATTTCACCTGGCAGGCGGTCTATGAAAGATTTGGTTACTATGCTCCAGAAAAAAGAGCTGATTTATTAGCACCAAATTCGTTAGCCGCTTTTTTAAAACTCTATCAAGAAGCCTCCATTTCAAAACTTCAGGAAACTCTCCAATGCTGGGGAGACCTCGCCTCGCGAGGCATTTTAAAAACTAAAAATCAGGCCGACATTGCTTTACATGTGCTTGATGCGAATGATCTCACATTAGATGCTCCCCTAGATGAAATAGGGATGTATCGTGATTTCTATGCCCATGAAAAACATGTCAAAAAAGGTTTTGAAAAAAGAAATGAAGCTGTTCCTCCTGCTTGGTATGAAATTCCTGCTTACTATAAAGGCGGCAACACGGGCTTTATTGGTGACGGTGAACTCATCCCATGGCCCTACTATTCAGAGCAACTTGATTATGAGCTTGAGTTAGGAGTCGTGATTGGCCGCGATGGGAAAAACGTGAAGGCCAAAGATATTCATAAACATATTTTTGGTTTCACTATTCTCAATGATATTTCTGCTCGTGATATTCAAAGAAAAGAAATGAGTATTCGTCTCGGGCCAGCTAAAGGAAAAGACTGGTGCTCGGTCATGGGGCCCGTGATCGTCACCTTTGATGAGTTTAATTATGAAGAGCCAGATCTTGCCATGACAGCTTCAGTGAATGGTGAACTCTGGTCCCAAGGTCAATCTGGTGACTCTCACTATAGTTGGGGAGAGATGATTGAACATCTTTCGATGGAAGAATGGATCCGGGCGACGGATTTTCTGGGCTCTGGGACTGTGGGCACAGGCTGTGGACTCGAACTGGATAAATGGATCAAACCTGGAGATCTTTTAGAACTAGAAATTGAAAGAATTGGAAAACTTAAAAATATTGTGGGAACACCTCATTCAAAACCCTAAGGAACTTTATGGAAAACTTTAAGGCATCAGGTCTTTATACCAAACAAGCTCACGTAAAAATTCCAGCGGGCCATTTTGAAGAAGAGCATGCTCGCAAAGGTTTTTTTGGTCGAGTCTCACACCTCTATCGCAAAAATCAACCGACGAAGTGGACCCACATCGAAGGTGATCTCAAGCCACGCAATCTTCCTCCTATTTTCTCAGACAAGAAACTTGATAATAAAATGGTGAAGGTGCTCTTTAATAATGATGTGGAAATCTATCTAGGCACTCGCACCAAAGCTTATGAAAGTTTTTACCGGAACGCTGATCATGATGAAATGTATTTTATTCATGAGGGTGAAGGAAAAATTGAAACTGTTTACGGGCATATTCCTTTTGTGAAAGGTGATTATATTATTATCCCTCGAGGGACAACCTATAAAACCTATCTCGATAAACCTTGCAAGATTCTTAAAGTTGAATCGAAATCAGAATTTGAAGATCCCACTCGTGGGATTTTAGGGCCCAATGCTCTTTATGATCAAACCGCAAAATTTGTTCCTGAAGCGGCCCTTGGCTCTGAACAAAATCTTTCTGAATATAAAATCACTATCAAGTATCGAGGAAAAAACACCATCGTGACCTATCCTTTTAATCCGCTCGATGCTGCGGGCTGGAAAGGTTCTCTTTATCCGTGGAAAGTTTCTATCTACGATTACTGCCCTATTAATTCCCATAAATATCATATACCACCTTCGGGCCATACGACTTTTGTCTGTCATAACTTTGTGGTCTGCTCTTTTGTGGCACGTCCCCTTGAGCATACTTCTGAAGGTGTGCTGAAAGTTCCGTTCTATCATTCAAATATTGATTAC
>CANEVK010000178.1 GCA_947442115.1 Bacteriovoracaceae bacterium
ATTTGATTTCATATTTGAATACATGAGACGAATTGAAACGTCCAACCTCAAGGCGATAGATATTTTATTGGATAAAAATGAGATTCAAGCAAAAAAAGGTGTTGGTACAGAGCATTTCCAAGCAGCTTTAAATTCTTATTTATTAGGATTAAAAAAACGTTATACTAATAAACGCATGCAGGTGAGAGAGATGACTGATTTGCAATACCATGTTTGGGTTTTAAGAAATGGAAAATAATAAATTAAAATTTATCCTGGCGAGTGCCTCCCCACGCCGTAAAGAACTTTTGGGTTTTTTAAATATCCCATTTGTAATCATGACAAAAAATATACCTGAAGATTCTCATCATCAAGACCCTGTTGAGTACTCAAGGCATATTGCCCAGCAAAAAGGTGAAGCTATATTTAATGACCTAACTTATGATTCATTTGTCGTCTCAGCTGATACTATAGTTTGTCTTGAAAATAAGATTTATGGAAAACCAGTGAATGAACAAGATGCTAGAAAAATTTTGTCTGAGTTATCTGGCAAAACGCATTCTGTTTTTACTGCTGTTTCACTCATGTTAAAATTTCAAGGAAAAATAAAATCCTATTCATTTGTTGAGGAATCGCGAGTTCAATTTAACTCAATCGGACCGACCTTACTCAATAATTATCTTCTGACCGGGGATTCACTCGATAAGGCTGGGGCCTACGGTATTCAAGGACCATCTTTGACCTTTATCTCAAAAGTGGATGGGGATTATGCCAATGTGGTAGGCTTTCCTTTAAGCCGTTTTATTTTAGAATGTGATGATTTTTTTAAACCATTTTTAGAAGGTCAAACATGGCAAGAGTTGTTTTAACGATTATGTTAATGGGTCTAAGTTTCTCAGCATATTCAGATTTTTTAGGCTTCAAAAGTTCCGACAATGTGAGCAAAATTCCAGCTCTTGCTGAAAAAATAAAAAGTCTAAAAGTGGAGCAAGGTCCCATTTTTGAGGATAGTTTTAATCAACTTGTGAAGTCGTTAGAAACAACTCTAGAGGAAGAAAAACTGTTCTGTTCAGGGGAGTCAGCAGATAGTGCAGGTAAAGTGATATCTAAAGATCAAAAGCAGGTATGTTTCAGGCAATTAAAGTCGAATTATCTCGAGGCGATTGAAAGCGTATTTAAAGTTAAAAAACAGTACTTAATTACAATTCACAACAATCAACTAGAAAAAATGAATCAGATTCAGTCTAAGATAAAATCTGATATTGATAAGAGTTTTTAGTCTCTCCTGGTCTGCTCTTCTGTCTTTAAGTTGAGATTGGCGACGATTGTTTTTGGTTTAAAACTTCTGCTGGCAACAAGCGAGCGCATAGGGCGCAAACTTTTAGGTTTTGTTTTGTCCTGAGGTTTCTCAAAGTTGAATGGCTTTGATTCAAATTGTTCTTTTGTTTTCATATGTCACCTAATCTCTTTATAAAATTAATTACTGTAGTTTAATTGTCGGCTAGTTTGATCCTTAACTTGAGACAATTTTATACACCTTTTCTGGTGAGTATAGCACGCCCAAAACGCCCTGCCGCAAAGGGGAAAATTTTACATACAAATCTTTTCCTATCGAATTTTGGACTGAAGGTTAAGATAGAAGGGTAGTGAAATTAAAGGGTTAGGTATTTAATGAAGCCAGTTTACTTGCTTTTGATCATGGCCATTTCAGGTTGTAGCACTATGAAAAAGGCTGCTCTGAGAGGGGCTTCACCTCTTTTTGTCGATGGCACTGAATTGCTAACCCGAGAGAGGAATTGGGATTTTTTCAGAGATTCTTCGCCTGGAAATCTCAAATTTCTTGAAACGCTTTATTTACAGGATGAGAGTAACCTTCCCCTTTTAGCGATGCTGATTAAAGGTTTTGCAGGTTATGCTTATGGCGTCTCAGAAACACTTGCCTTTGATGATGAATTGGCCGGTATTGAGACCTCACCTCATAAGAAAACTGCGATGTCCCTCTACACCAGATCTTTTGATTATGGGATGTCATATTTTGAACGTCGTGGGATATCCAGAAAGGAAATTTTGGAGAAAACAGATGATCAATTTGAAAAGATTTTGAATGATAAAATGACAAAGGCTGATCTCGTTCCCATTCTTTTTACTGCTCAGGCGTGGGCCAGCCTAATCAATCTTCAAAAAGATAATATTGCTCTTGTGTCTCAGGTCCCAAGGGTAAAAAGCCTTTTTGATTGGGTTTGTAAAACATCACCAGATATTGAATATGGTGTCTGCGATATCTTCTATGCTCAATATGAAGCCTCTAGGCCAAAAATGTTGGGGGGAGATCCTGAAAAGGCTATACAGCTCTATGAAACTGCAATTAAGAAACATCACCAGCACTTATTGATAAGAGTAAACTATATCCAGTATTCGATTATTCCTGCTTTTGATAAAAAACGTTATGATGAAATTGCAAAAATTCTTAGAGAAGAATTTTCTAAATGGGAAGATCTGAATCGCGACAATCTGGAAGATTTAAGTGATTATAAAACAGCGGAGAAATTGAATCTTTATAATTCAATTGCTCAGAAAAGATTCGAAATAATTGAAAAATATAAGAAAAAGATATTTGAGGACTAAATTTATGCTTAAAAAATTTTTGTTATTCAGCTTCCTGACAATTTCTATAACGGCTAAAGCTTCTCAGCAAATAAAATTGGCCGTGCTTGTTCCAGAGGGAACAACATGGGGAAATAGCCTAAAAAAACTTTCAAAAGAGGTTGAAAAGCTGACCAATAATGAAGTCTCATTTAAAATTTATTATGGTGGAGTCTCTGGAGATGAACCTGATGTTTTAAGAAAAATCAGAATAGGTCAGCTTCATGGAGGAATATTTACTGGAAAAACATTAGGGGATATTTATGGAGATGTTCGTTCCATGGAAATTCCATTTACATTCTATGAAAAACAAAACAAAGCCTCTGCCACACTTAGTAAATTGTCGGCCCAGTTTAATCAGGGTCTAAAAAGTAAAGGATTCATTAACTTAGGTTTTTATGAAGTGGGGCAGGTCTATGTCGTATCGACAAAAAAGATCTCAAATTTGAATGAACTTAAGGGAGTTAAAGTATGGTCTTGGGAAGGTGATAAACTCGTTGAGGCCATGATCGAGTCGCTTCAACTTGTTTCAGTTCCCCTCGCTTTACCCGATGTGCTTTCTTCACTTTCCACAGGGATTATTGATGCTGCTTATGCACCACCCTTGGCGATTCTAGCTCTACAATGGCATTCAAAGGTGAAGTACCTGGTAGACTTTCCGACTGCTTTTTCGATCGGAGCTCTTCTTGTTTCGGATAAAACGTGGAGCAAAATTAAACCTGATTATCAGACTAAAATCATGGAGCTATCTAAGAAATTTGTGGCCGAAGCAAACAGTAAATCTATCCAGGAAAATGAACAGGCCCGTCAGCAGCTCAAAAAGTCAGGGATTCAATTTATTTCTTTTCCAGCAGAGGATTATAAAAAGGCTGCCGGTGCCAGGGGAAGTGTTATCAATAAGGTAAAAGATAGTTATATCTCTACTAAAGTTATTCAACTCCTTGATCAAGAGTCTAAATGATGAAATTGATTTATCTATTTGATGATTTTCTAGAAAAAATAAGTCGATCTGGCCTAGTAATTAGTTTTTTCTCCATTCTCGCACTGGCCTTAGCTTCAATTATACTAAGGTGGTTAGGCTTGAGTTTAAACTGGATAGACCCTTTAGTTCGCCATCTTGTCTTCCTTTGTGCTTTTTTAGGCGGATCAATCGCGACAAAAGGAAATCTTCACATCAAGGTAGATCTTTTTACTAAACTCATTGAACGTGCTGATTCTAAAATATTTATTTGGTTACATAAAAATTTAGTCTGCTTATTTTCATTTTTGACCTCGCTCGTCCTTTTAAAATCTTCCTGGGACTTTTTTATTGTAGAAAGAGAATTTGGAGCTCCTGCCATGTTAGGGCTTCATAGTTCATGGCCAGTTGGAATTATTCCTCTTGGTATTGGCCTGATTTCTCTTCGCTTTTTCAATCAACTGATATTAGGGCTTAGATTGGGAGAACATAAATGAGTACTCTTATCTACCTTAGTATTCTCATGTTGGCCCTCTTGGGGACTCCCATTTTTATAGTTATGTCAGCCTTTGCTCTGGCAGCTTTTTATTTTAGTGGAGTAGAGCTTTCTGCTGTGGCCGTTGAAATCTATCGCCTTGCCAGTGCTCCAACTATTTTGACAATACCTTTATTCACTTTTGCTGGTTATGTTTTAGCTGAATCTAAAGCTCCAATTCGTCTTTTAAAACTCTCACAAGCTTTTTTAGGTTGGATGCCCGGTGGAGTTGCCATTGTTTGTCTTTTTTTATGCGCCTTTTTTACAGCTTTTACTGGAGCCTCTGGTGTCACAATTATAGCCCTGGGTGGATTGCTTTATCCTATTCTTATTGAAGAAGGGTACTCTGAGAAGTTTGCTTTAGGTTTAATTACAACTTGTGGATCACTAGGCCTATTATTTCCTCCAAGCTTGCCTATTATCCTTTACGGCATTATTGCCAAAGTCGATATTGATCAACTTTTTTTAGCGGGAGTTGTTCCGGGGATTCTATTAATGATGCTACTCGGTTTATATTCGATTTTTGAATCGAGGAATAATCCGCGCAAGAAACATATATTTTCTCTTACTGACATGAAACAGGCCGTTTGGGATGCCAGATTTGAAATCCCTCTTCCATTTATTGTTCTGGGTGGTATTTATGGTGGCTTTTTAACGGCTACCGAAGCCTCGGCCATATCTGCTGGTTATGTACTAATAGTTAATTGTTTTATTTCACGAGATCTATCTATAACTAAAGATATTCCCAAAGTCATTGTTGAAAGTTTGACCCTCGTGGGAGCGATTTTATTAATTTTATGTTGTGCGCTTGGTTTAACAAATTATCTTGTAGATGAAGAAATCCCCATGAAAATATTAGAGTCAATGCGGGTTCTAATAACGAATAAATATTTGTTCTTGCTAACACTCAATGCATTCCTACTGATCGTAGGTTGTTTGATGGATATTTTTAGTGCCATTATCGTCGTTGTCCCACTTATTATTCCCATTGCAGAGCAATTCCAGGTGAATCCACTCCACCTTGCGATTGTTTTTCTAACAAACTTAGAGATTGGTTATATAACTCCGCCGGTAGGAATTAATTTATTTATTAGCTCTTTTAGGTTTAATAAGTCTGTTATTGAACTCTACAAAGTTAGTATCCCATTTCTTATATTAATGATTGTGGCGTTACTCTTAATAACATATATCCCATGGTTAACATTATTTTGGTTCAACTCTTAGTACTTATTTATGGCCTCAGTTTTAATGGAGTGCTGCTGGCATCAGACCAGGCTTTTCCTCTTTATCTGCATGGAGAAAAAAAACTCGATGGCTATTTTGGTAGCAAGAGTCCTTCACTGACTTTAGATCCTTATCTAGGAAAACTTCATTTCAATGAGGATATTTCTCTCAGCAATAGTTTTAACCCTTATTTGCTTGAAGCTCAGAAGGAGCTTTCTGATTTCATTAAATCTGAGCTCTATACCTCTGCACTTTGTACCAGCGATCAGTTTATAAAACATTCAAATTATATCCGATATTCCTATCGACTGCTGGCCATCAGCTACCTTCTTGAAGCAAGCTGGCACATGCAACTTATTTCTCAATCTGTATTGCCTAAGGCCAATTGTGGATTTGATTTTGATAGGTGGCTCGATTCTTGTCGCCCAGTCTCTGATGAAATGAAAAAATTCATTTTGCAACTCCGTAAATTTAGACCCAAATACAAAGAAAGCCTTCCTAAGGATTATAGGGCCCAGGACTGGATAAAAGAATTCAAATCAAAACA
>CANEVK010000179.1 GCA_947442115.1 Bacteriovoracaceae bacterium
CCTGGTCTTTCAGGATTTATTTCTGAAGCCCTTATTTTCTTAGGAATTTATCAGAAATTTACAACCATCACTGTGATAGCAGTTGTTGGTCTTTTAATTGGTGCCGCTTATCTTCTTTGGATGTTTAAGCGTATGTTCTTTGGTGAAGTTAATCCTGAAATTGAAGAATATGACGATATGAATGCTCGCGAAGTTTTCTACATGTTACCACTTTGTATAGCAGTTATTGTTTTTGGAATCTTCCCTAGCCCACTTCTGAATGTGATGAAAGCTTCAGTTGGTCAGCTAGTTGATTTGATGGCCAAATTCTAAGAGAGGTTTTTTGTGATTCAACAGCTATTTGGTTACTTAAGCCTATATATACCAGAAGTGATCTGTGTCATCTTAATGACCACTCTTCTGGTCGCAGAATCAACTGTTAAAGAAGAAAACGCGAGCCGTGGTAAAATTATTGGTTATGCTTTAGCGGTGCTCTTAGTCACTTTGGGTTTTCTCTTCGCTAACTTAGGAACAGCTCCAGAGCATATTTTCCATAATGCAATCACGATTGATCCATTTAGCACGCTCATTAAGATTATTATGGTCCTAGGAACGATGGGTGCCATCTTCCTCAGTTATTCATCTAAAGACATCTATCCAAATTTAAAATCAGAATTTGCGATTATGGCGGTCGGAGTACTTATTGGTGGGATGTTACTGGCATCTGCTAACAATATGCTCACTCTGTATTTAGGCATTGAAACACTCTCAATTCTTTCTTATGTGATGAGTTCTTTTAAGCGTGATGAAGCCAGCTCAACCGAGGCCGGTATGAAGTATGCCCTTTACGGTGGATTATCTGCCGGAGTGGCCCTTTATGGAATAAGCCATCTTTACGGAGTTCTTGGTTCAATTCAATTTGTCGACATGATGGCAAAACTTCCAACTTTAGATGGAGCAAGTTTAGCGATTGTTCTAGTTTCTTTTGTGCTTTTCTTTGTTGGAATTGGTTACAAAATTTCCCTTTTCCCATTTCATATGTGGACGCCAGATGTTTATCAAGGCTCCCCTATTCCTGTGACTGCCTTTTTTGCGATTGTTCCTAAAATGGCGGGTCTGGCAGCTTTGATTCGAATCTCAATGATTTTCTTCTCCGAAGTAAAAGTCCTTACAGTTTCATGGGTCGGACTGATGATTGTGATTTCTGCCATGACTATGACTGTGGGTAACGTAACGGCGATTGGTCAGAATTCAGTTAAAAGACTCCTTGCCTTCTCTTCAATTGGCCATGTGGGTCTGATGATTTTAGGTGTGGTGGTTTTAAATGATGTTGGAATTCGAGCGATTCTTTTTTATGGAATCGTTTATATGTTCATGACTCTCATTGCGTTTTACATCACTTCCCATCTTTCTGATATGTATGGAACTGATTCTTATGATGTCTTCAGAGGTCTCATTTACAAGCACCCAGTTATGGCGATCATTATGGCCGGAGTCCTATTCTCACTTGCTGGGATGCCGCCTTTTAGTGGTTTTATTGCTAAGTTCAATATTTTCTCAGTGATTATTGAGAAGAAGCTCTATGGGATCGCTATTGTCGCAGCAATTAACTCAGTTATTGCGCTTTACTACTATGTGAAGCTCGCCAAAACGATGATCTTTGGCCAGGCCGATGGGGAAGTGAAAGTCGCCGGCTTTACCCCAATGAATCAGGCCGTGATCATTGGTCTTTTCATACCAGTTCTTTTCTTAGGAATTTTCTGGGAAAAGGTGATGATTATCTCAGGCAACGCAGTTATTTATATCAAGTAAAACATAGGGGCTTCGGCCCCTTTTTTGTTTCTCCCTAAATCATCAAAATCACATATAATAAGGTATGACAAAATATCGCATCCGACTAAGGAATGGTCGGGTCATAGGCCCATTTAACGATGATCAACTTCTTGAGTTAAAAGAGAAGGGACATATCTCTGGCAATGAGGAAGCCCAAATTTTTCCAACTGGTGATTGGCAACCCATACAATCCTTTGATTTTTATAAGAATCTTCTCAAACACAAATCCACTGAAAAAAAAGAAATTGAAAAAAAAGAAGAAACTTTTGTCATTAACTTAGAAAAATTAAAGAATCAAAAAAATGAAAACGAAATAGATCAAATTGATATCACCCATCATGAACCTATTGCAAACTTAACTGAGACCATACGTATCGCTAGTCCTATTCAGGAGACTCCTCAAAAAGAGCAAAACTTTGATCTTGAATTAGATCAGCACAATGAACCAGAGATGGAGATACAGAAGGATAATCTCCCGGTTGAAATGGAGATTGAAAATAAAGAGGAGCGTTTTGATAAAACTCAAATAAATCCAATTGCGCAAAAAGAAATCGAGAAAATGCGCAAAAAGAAAAAAGAAGAAGAGGAAAAATTAAAAGCTCAAGAAGAAGAGAAGAGGAAACTCCAAGAAGAAGAGGAAATTAAGAAAAGAGAAGACAAGCAAGTTGCCGTATTTGATGAATCAACTCAAATGATCAAAATGGATCAAGTGAAGGGTGATTTAATTTTAATGGCGGAAACCGAAGAAAAAAATATCGCCAAGGCAGAAAAAGAAATCAAAAGGAAGAAAAAAAAGGAAGATCAAGAAATAGCAGCAGGTGAGGAAGAGGACGAAAAAGAGGAAAAAAAAGGTAAAAATAAAAAACTCATCATGATCATCGCAGCCATGTCGATTCTTTATGCGGTTTTATTTCCCAATGATGATGAGAAGTCTAAAAAACCGAGCTTTGTTCATATCGAACCTATTATTGAGTTTCCAGTTCCTTTTGATAAAGCCGATACAAAAAGAGCCCAGATTGAATACGATAAAGCGCGCGAGTTTTTTGCTAAGGGCGATTATAAAAACATCATCAAGGCCGGAAAGCTTTTAAAATCAAGTTATGAAAATAATATTGAGAGTGATGAAATCGTAAGTCTTCTTGTAAGATCCTATGCAGAGCAATTGCCGTACTCAATAGAAGATAAACAGACAAATGCGCAAATTATCTTTAATCTTATTCAAGCCAAAAGACCATTTCTAAGTAAAGATCCCAATGGTGTTATCGGATTAAATTTATTTTATATGGCGATTAATAAGCCTGAAGCCGCTGCGGATGTTGTTTCAAAATATTTAAAGCTCTATCGTAAAAACGTAACTCAAGATTTATTTGCCGTTTATCTCAATAGTTTACTTAAGCTTGGTAAATTAGATATGGCAAAAGAATTTAGTGATGCACTTGTGAAAGCGAAAGAAAAAAATCGATACACATTAGATGCTCTGATTGAATTAAGTTTGCTCAATCAAGAAAGTGAAAAGGCCCTAGAGTATATAGATGATGGTATAAAAAGATTTCCTCATCTCGTAGGATTCTACCTTAAAAAAATAGATTTTCTTATCAAAGAAAAAAAATTTAAAGAGGCAGATCTCTTGCTTCAAAAGTGTGAAGAATTGGGTCTGGAAAACAATGATCTCAATCGAGCAAGTTATTTAATACTTAAAGGACTTGTAATTGCTTACCAAGGTGATTCAAAACGTGCGACAACTTTCTTCAAAAAATCTTTAGAAATTCAAGATTCAACTGAACTTCGAATGAAGTTGGCTGACTTGGAATCTTCTGATCAAATTCATACAGAGGCTGACAAGCTGATTGCGGAATCGAAGGCTATAAAGTTATTACTACAGGCGCGGGATTTTTTTGAAAAGAAAAGTTATGAATTAGCTTTGAGTTTTGCGGCTAAGGCGAGTGATGCCATGCCTGGGTATATTCCCGCAGATTTATTTCTTGCAAAAGTTCAATTAAGATTAGGACTGGCCAGGCAAGGTTTAAAAACTCTGGAAGATCTCATCAAAAAATACCCAGATGATAAATCAATAAATTTGGCACTCATTGATGCTTATATTTCTACCTATAAGTTTAATGATGCTAAAAGTAGAATTGGAATTCTCTCTGGTTCAGAATTTAAACATAGCTATGAATTTGCTTCGGCCAATGGTCGACTTTACATGCAAATGGGTGATTCACTTCAGGCGATTGCATGGTTAAGAAATTCAATTAACATGAATCCACTTAATGATGAGGACATTTATCACTTGGCGAACATGCTTATTAAGCGCGCTAATTTCGATGCTGCTCGAATTCTTTTAAATAAATGTATGGAGCTCGATCCTCTAAAAGCGGATTATAGAATTGCTTATTCAAAAATCGTTTATGAGCAACAAGATGATCTTGCGGCGATAGGGTACTTACTAGGTTTGATGAATGAGTTTGGAGAAAATCCAAAGATTATTGCCGAGATTGCCGTTTTTTATTATCGAGCTGGAAAGGTCAAAGATTTTCAAGCTTATCGTGAAAAACTAGAAAAACTTCCACTTCGTGATAAGGCCTTATATGAATTCTTAATAAGGGCAGCAATTTTAGATGAGCGATTTAATGAAGTTCCAGAACTGGTTGAAAATCTACTCAGAATTGAACCAGGTGAATTAGAGTCGATGATGACCGCTGGTCGAGTTTTGTTTGAAAATGGAAAATTAGTTGAAGCTGCTAAATGGTTTAAACGCTTGCAAGAAAAATTAGAGACCTACCCTAAGGTTCAGTATTACATCGCTAAAATTAAATTTCTCAATAAAGATTACGATGGGGCCTTAAAGGATGTTGAGGCAGATATTAAGGCCAATGGTGATAATGACGCTGACCTCACTTTGATGGCGCAAATTTATGTCGAAATGGCAGAAAAGGCAGAAAAGGGAGAACAGGGAGATCGTATTAGGGCGGAAAATTTTGTTAAGGCGGAGAATCTTTTCAAAAAATCCCAGAAAATTAATCCCAAGTCCTTCGAGTCTCTGATGGGTCTAGCGGATATCAGCACAAAGCGAAATAATTTTGACTTGGCCTTGGATTTATACAAGAAAGCGATGAAAGAAAAAGGGGATGAGCCTATCGTTCATAAGAAAATTGGCGAAGTTTACCGTCTTCTCGGACAGGGTTCCCTTGCTGTAGAATCCTTCCGATTATATCTTGAAATGAATCCGGAAGCCCCAGATAAAGCTCAAGTTGAGTCATATATTAATCTCATGCAATAGGTGCCTTTATGTTAGACATTAAAAAAATCGAAAATGATTTCGAATCTGTTCAAGCGTCTCTGGCCAAAAGAAATATGGACACGTCTGTTTTGAATCAGATTCTTGATTTAAATAAAAAAAGAAAAGCTCTCACTTTATCTTCTGAAACAAAAAAAGCTGAGATTAATAAACTATCCAGAGAAATAGGGGAGTTGAAAAAAAATAAGCAAGATGCTGCCACTCCTATGAGTCAGGTTGCGACTCTTAAAAGTGAAATGGAAAATGAGGCCAAGGAACTTGAAGAGGTTCAAGCATCTCAAAACTCTTTGCTTTTAAATATTCCTAATCTTCCTCACTCTTCAGTGCCAGTAGGTAAATCTGAAGAAGAAAATGTTGAAGTTAGAAAATGGGGACAGCCGCGAGTTTTTGATTTTACTCCAGTGGATCATGCTGACTTAGGTGAAAAATTAGGCATGTTAGATTTTGAAACAGCAGCCAAAATTACCGGTGCAAGATTTGTGATCTATAAAGCGGGGATCGCTCGTTTAGAAAGGGCCCTGATTAATTTCATGCTCGATCATCAGGCTTCAAAAGGCTTCACTGAAATGATGACTCCTTTTATTGCTCATGAAAGATCTCTCATTGGAACAGGCAACCTTCCCAAATTTGAAGATCAACTTTTTAAATTAAATTCTGAGCAGCCTTGGTACCTCATTCCAACTTCGGAAGTCACTTTGA
>CANEVK010000180.1 GCA_947442115.1 Bacteriovoracaceae bacterium
AAAAGATTAGGTGGGTGGTAGCTCGAACTACCACCCTAAAGCCCTCTAGTTCATTCTTAAAATTACAGCGAGCTGTAACAAAAGAATGATTAAAGTAAACACCCTAATCATTTCTTCCATGAAATCTCCGGTTAAGGACGCCCATCCATTTGGGCGTTTAACGGAAGAAAGTCAAAAAAGATGGCCCATCCTAGATGGGCCATCTTTTTTTGTCTCGATTCTTGATTCTTGATTCTTGATTCTTGATTCTTGATTCTTAGATGAGAAATTCTTCAAATCTGAAAAGGAAACTATAAAAAATTTAAGATAAATATTAATTTTAATCTCAAGTAGAGGTGGTTAGGCCCTAGGATTATAAAGGTTAAAACAAAAAACTTGGCTGAATATTCTTCAACCTTTTCTTGGCTATTTTCTTAATGAATAAACTGCCAGATTATTATGACTAAATGACACTTCCATAACTCTAAATTCTTCAAGGAATAGGTACTAATCAACATATTCTCAATAAGCTTTGAGGAAGAGGTATATTTAAATATACTATTATCATATTAAGGAATCAGCTTTAGAGGTTCTCATGAGTCGCAAATTAATTTCAATTGTTACACCATGCTTTAACGAAGAGTTGAATGTATTCGACCATTTTGATCGGGTTAGTAAATCAATTTCTTCCTTTAGGGAGGAATTTGATTTTGAGCATATATACTCAGATAACCGATCAGCAGACAATACTTTTCAAAAACTTTCAGAGCTTGCTGATAAAAACAATAATGTAAAAGTCATCGGTTTCTCAAACAATATTGGCGCGAATAGGGCCAGTTTCATGGGACTTCAGCAGGCAAAAGGTGATGCTATTATTTTAATTCAGGCCGATCTTCAAGATCCACCTGAAATGATTAAGCAGTTTATTGACTACTGGAAAGAAGGGTATGAAGTTGTCTATGGAAAAATCCTAAGAAGAGATGAGGGCGTCATCTTAAGCACTTTTAGAAAAATTTTTTATTACCTCGTTGATAACTTCTCAGATGTATCCATTCCACAGAATGCAGGAGAATTTAGATTAACTTCAAGAAGAGTATTGGATGCTCTCCTCACATATCAGGAAGATGATCCGTATATAAGAGGAGCAATTGCAAGAATTGGCTTTAAGCAAAAGGCTATTCCCTATGAGCGAGCAGCCCGAAAAAAAGGTCAAACAAGTACAAACTTTATTTTTCTGATTGGTTATGCAATCAATGGACTGGTATCGACCTCAATTGCCCCCATTCGTATCGTTTCAATTGCTGGAATTATCTTCGCGACATTAGGATTTCTACTAACGGGACTTATTATTCTCAGTAAAATATTTTTTCCATCAGAATCTCCTCGTGGATTCACAATGCTAGCGTGCCTAATTACTTTTTTCTCCGGACTTCAACTACTAGGTATAGGCATTATTGGCGAATATCTAAGAAAGACCTATGTTCAGGTTTTAAATAGGCCCTTAGGTTTTATCGATAGGTCTAAAAACCTAGATCAGAATAGATAACTTCGCTTGAGTTCTCAAATATTCCTGTGATCCTGAGAATCCCAAAAAGATTTTAGGTATCCCTAATCTACGAATTATTGGAAACTTTGACATTTTTTGAGAAACAAATGCATCATTTATATTTTCATGAATGGCAGAACCAAAACCTGAATTTAATTGATGCTCCTCAATTGTCATAATTTCTTTAAATCTTAATAAATCATCTGTTATCCATTTTGTACCCATCGGAGATAGGATAGGAAAACGCCACAACTCCCAGCCTTTTTCTCTAGCTGCAATAAAAGCATCCTTAACGATAGCTCCAGTTCCAAGAATGAGCTTTTCTTTACCTTGGAGAATCCTTAAAGGCTCATTCTCTAAAAGGTGAGGAACTGATTCGTGCAAATGCATCTCGCCAGTCTTGTTAAGACGCATATAACATCGCCCTTGATGCATCACAAACAATTTAGTGAGTGCAGTAACCTCTAATGGATCTGATGGAGAAGCGACGGTTAAATTAGGAATAGCTCGGAACATACCAAGGTCTTCAGTTGTATGATGAGATACTCCCAGTAGACCATAAGCATAACCTGCACCAACGGCAATAATCTTAACATTTAAGTTATGATAACAGATATCATAACGAATCTGCTCCCTACATATTAGTGTTGGAAAGTTACCTATCGAATATGTAAAGACATTGTATCCCTCTTTCGCTAATCCTGAAGCTACCACTGTCATGTTTTGCTCGGCGACTCCAACATTCAAAAATCTGTCAGGAAATTCAATCACAAACGGCTCTAGCACCGAATATCCCAAATCTCCTGTTAGGAGAAATATGGTTTTATCTTTTCTTGCCAAATCTATTAGTGCTTTAGCAAATGTGTTTCTCATATTTCCAACTCTTTTTTTGCTAGTTCAAACTGCTCAGCTGAGGGTGAATTGTAGTGCCATTCAAGTTTATTCTCCATAAACGACAGTCCTTTTCATTAGATAGAATGAGCTATGATTACAGTCAGTTTTCCATTCTGTGAGATGCTTTTAAAACGTTAAACAAACTTTAGATGGTCATGCACCCAAGATTATTGAAAATATCCCTTTTAATGAAATCTTAATTATCAATTAGAAATTACGATTCCGATGCGTTTTAATCAGGTTTGTGTCTGAGCAAGAGGAGAAAAAAATAATTTTAGATCATTAGAAAAACAAACAAAATTTGACAGTATTCTGGATTAAAAAGGATAATTTTTTGATGAAAAGAAATCAACTTCTCTCTCTTGTAACCGCGATCACAATCATCCTAATTGTCCTTAGTCTTATTTTTATTCATTTCCCTTTCATGGGTCACGACTATTCATTAAGCATTGGGTGGGCAAATGATTATCAATTTGCTTGGAAAAAATTTGGCGTTTTTAACATTATATTTAGCCCACAAAGATGTTCTGGAGTTCCAGTTTGGGCAAATCCAATCGGACTTAATTTTTCATTATTTCACATACTTTCCACCCTCTTTAAAGACTTAAATGTAATCGTTATTTATTCTTGTGTTTTAATGTCATTGTCTTTTTTTGGAATAAAGAAATTTTTAAGTCTTTTTGAACTTGATGAGCCATGGAAATCATACATAGCAATAGGCTGGTGCCTTCAAGGATATATCACGACGAGAGCTATTGTTGGACATTTACCATTAATCAATCTGGGGCTTTGGCCTCTGTATGCTTATCTTTTAATTAAAAAAAATAATTCAAACAAGAAAGATATTTTAGGATTAATAATCTTCTCATTTGCATTTGCTCATGACTTTTACATGGCGAACACCTACCTATTCGTAATGTTTCCTTTGGCCTTCTCTCTTTTTTTAGTTATCATGAAAATTAATCAGATAAATATAGATTTCAAGTGGACTTTAAAAAGATTATTTTCAGGATCTATTCTAACACTTGTTATTATTTTACCTAAGTTAATTGCAATCCTTTCATTTACTCGAAATTTTCAAAGGCAATCTAGTTTTGCTAAAGTTGATTTATTAAGCAGCCTTAATTATGTATTTATGAATTTAATCACCCCTCTGCCTCTGGACTATCATGAGATGACTGGTTGGAGGTATGGAAACTGGGAATCTATTTCTTATATTTTCCCATTCTTCTTTCCTGTTTTAATTTGTCATTCTTCAATTGATTTTAAAAAATATGGACGAATTTTAACTAGTCTTCTTCTCATAATCATCTTAGGTGTTTTCATTTCAAGCGGCCTTTATGCTGATTTTATAAAAAACATACCTATCATAAAATCATTTCATGTTAATCCTCGGTGGATGGCCATCCTCAGTTTAAGTTTATTGGCAATAACCACATTTTACTTAAAAAAAGCTCAATTAAAGTCTTGGATCGCAATCGTTTTTATAGTTATTGCTTTTACAACTCCATTTTACTTTATTGGACAAAACTATTTTCGGATAAGTTATTTATATAGAAGTGGCCTTAATGTTGAAAAAAACCGATTAAATTATTGTTATGAACCAGCATTTGGTCATAAACTTGAACTACTTCCAATTAAATCACTGAAGGGAAAATATTTTGACCCTCGATGCTTTGTAAGTAAAAAAAAGTGTACTGATTATACACTTAAACCAGAGCTTAAAGAAAAACTCGAGAATTATTCTCTTTCACCTTTTGAAGAATAATTAATTTTATCTCTAACCTTAGGCACTTCATGACCAAATTCGACAAAACCTACTGGGATAAAAATTACTCCGCCCCCATGAGCATGGATGGTATTGGCAATGCCAAGGCCCATGTTCAGTACCTCAAATCATTTCTTGCTGTTGAGCATGTGGACATCAGTACCATTATTGATCTTGGGTTTGGCTACGGGCACCTCTTTCGGGAAATGCTTAAAGCTTTTATCCCCCATAGGGCGGTGGGAATAGAGCCCTCACCCTATGCATTCAAGAAAGCAAAACTGGATAAGCTTCGCCCGGTCGCTTCAACGGACCTTAAACTTTATGAAGAAGATCTTCTGACGTGGTGCCGGACTGATCGTAAGAAAAATAATGAATTTGATCTTGGTATCTGCACTTCTGTTTTTCAATATCTTACAGATAAAGAGCTCAAAGAAATTATCCCCATCCTGAGCAAGCGAATTAAATATCTCTATCTTACAGTCCCAACGAATATCGAACTCGGCCGTCAGGTCTCAGAACTAGATTTCAAGGATGAGTACGCGATTCATCGAACACGCGAGCAGTATCAAAAACTTCTGCGTCCTCACTTCACCTTTGTTTCATCACGGGTCTTAGAGAGTAAGCATTTTTTTGATGAAGAAACCACGACTTTTACGGATTTGCTTTTTCGTTACTAAAAAGGTGCCAGGTAGAGACACGTCAAACAACTGAAAAGACACTATCAAAAAATTAATTTTGACCAATTTAAAACTCATGATAACTTAGAGATGAATGATGAGTTGGGAGGGGGATAAGCGCCCCTCCCTAAATCCACTCAATCCATTCTTAAAATTACAGCAAGCTGTAACAAAAGAATGAAAAGAGTAAGAACCCTCAACATTTCTTCCATAAAATCCTTTTCGCAAAGGCGCCCTTCATTGGGCGTCTAACGGAAGGACTAAACAGAAGCTCGGCAAAGATATTTCAAAAGATTTAAATTAAGAGCAAAATGACGACGACCAAAAGAAGATTATTCTTTAGTGAAAAAGGCGATATAGAATGAACACTAAATCTAAATTAAAAATCCTCATCTCAGCTCTCAAAACCAAACCCGGAAAAATGGTGGCGAAGGCTGCTGTAAAATCGATGGTGAAAAAATATGTGAAGGAAGTGAAGAAGAAGTAACTCCCTCCTATAAACGATTTTGATACAAATAATTATAGGAACGCCCATTCATCACGCGCACATGTAGGAGAACACCTTTTTCCGCTGATTCAAGATAAGGTACAGTATATTTAATTTTAAACGGAGTTGATTTATTTTCACATGGCCCAATTTCTTTAAATTTTGGTCTTAAAACAATCATCACATCTTGAACATCAGCATACATCTTATCATAGACAAGACAGCTCACAGGATTTACACCCACGAGCTCAATCTCTCTTCCCTCTTCCTCCTCTGAAATTCCAGTCACATTTCCATAGAGAAACTCATCCACGAGATCTGAAGTTGAAGGCCTTACATCTAATTTCTTATTTAGAGTCTGTTTTTTGTTCACGAGCTTAACTGCATATTGTCCTTTCTCCATCATCCCAAAATTAATCGTTTCAGTATAGGC
>CANEVK010000181.1 GCA_947442115.1 Bacteriovoracaceae bacterium
ATCAATTGAGCAATGTGGAGATGAGCTAGAATTTCTTGCTTCAAGATATGCTCCTGAAAATCTTAAAACATTAGAGCATGTGATGAATTCACCATTTGAGATGGTGACTTATACAAAAGCCATTGAGATTTTAACTGAAGTTTCTAAAACTCATAAATTTGATTATCCAGTCAGCTGGGGAATGGACTTACAAACTGAGCATGAGCGTTTTTTAGCTGAACAATACTTCAAACGTCCTACTATTGTGACCGACTACCCTAAAGACATTAAAGCTTTCTATATGAAGCAAAATGACGATGGTAAGACTGTCCGAGCGATGGATGTCCTGGTTCCAGGTGTGGGCGAGCTCATTGGTGGATCACAACGTGAAGATAATTATCAAAAACTTGTAAACCGTATGGAAGAAATGAAAATGGATACCAAGAATTATTGGTGGTATCTAGATTTACGTAAATATGGCTCAGTTCCTCATGCCGGTTTTGGTCTCGGGTTTGAAAGAGCTGTGATGTATATCTCTGGAATGAGTAATATTAGAGATGTTATTCCGTTCCCGCGCACACCAAAGAATGCGGAGTTTTAAATGAAAGTTGCGGTCGTCACTGGTGGGTCAAGTGGTATTGGACTTGCGATTATAAAAAATCTCGAGTCCCAAGGTTTCAGAGCTGTTTCTTGGGACATTAATCCCCCGAAAGAAGATGTGCCTTATATCCCCTGTGATGTGACGAGCGAAACAGCTGTGATTACAGCTGTTAATCAGACTATTGAAAAATTTGGTACACCTACAATCTTGATAAATAATTGTGGTCTTCAATTTTTATCCCCTGTGGAAGAGTTTCCGATCGAAAAATGGAATCAATTAATTTCCATTCTCCTTACGGGAACTTTTTTATGCTCTAAGCACCTCATCCCTTCTATGAAGAAAAATGGATGGGGCAGAATTATAAATGTTTCAAGCATTCATGGAAAAGTTGCAAGTCCTTTCAAGGCTGCCTATGTTTCGGCCAAACATGGAGTCCTTGGACTTTCAAAAGTGATGGCCTTAGAGTTGGCCGAACATGGCATTACAGTTAACTCCATTTGCCCGGGCTTTGTGGATACACCACTGATGCGCCAGCAGATGAGTAAACAGGCCGAGCTTAACAGTATGAGCGAAGATCAAGTTGCTCATGAGATTATGCTTAAACCTGCTTGCATAAAAAAATTCACAACCACTGATCAGGTTGCAGGAATGGTTAATTATTTCATCTCTGATGCCGCCGCGACAATTACTGGCGAAGCGTTTTCTATGTCTGGCGGCTGGGGAATGGGTCAGTAGTCAAAAACTACCAAAGATAGAGCCAAGTATAATAACTGTTGTTGTCGCCACCACTGGTATTGCCACAGCAACCATAAATATATCCTTATAAGAATCTTTATGAGTCAGTCCACAAATCGTGAGAAGGCTAATCACGGCGCCGTTATGGGGAAGGGTATCAAATCCCCCTGAGCTTAATGTGGCCACTCTGTGGAGCAACTCTGGAGAAATGTTGTAATGCTGGGCCATTTCTAAGTACTTACTACCTAAAATCTGTAAACCAATACTCATTCCCCCCGATGCAGAACCTGTGATACCGGCCAGCAGATTAATGGCGACGGCCTCTGAAATGAGTGGATTTGAGGGTGAAATATTGAGTATTAAATCTTTAAGGACCCCAAATGAAGCAAGTCCTGCAACAACCGCCCCATATCCAACTTCAGAAGCAGTGTTGAACATAGGGAGCAAAGATCCCATTGTTCCCTCATTTAGGCTTACCAATATTGTTTGGTTGTATTTTTTTAGAAAAAGAAGAATGAAAATAATGGCGAAAGAAAGTGAAGAAATGATCGCCCATAATCCTTTAACGGATTGAAGAGATGAACCAAAATCAGCTTTAAGGTAATCAGCATTCCATTTAGGGATAAGAATTTCTGATAAAATAAAATTACCACCGATCACAATAATAAGAGGAATCATCGAAAGAAGAAATGATGGCTTTCTTTCATTTGAGCTTAAATGTTCTGAGGACTCAATTGTAAGCTTACTGCTTCTAGAGCTGTATTTCATCCATAACATACCAAGCGCAAACATAATGATCCCTGCGATACAACCTAGAATTGGTGCTGCAAAGCTTGTTGTTCCAAAAAAAGGCATGGGGATAGCATTTTGAATCGCAGGTGTTCCTGGTAAAGCAGTCATAGTAAAGGTAAATGAGCCTAAGGCAATAGCGCCTGGAATATATTTACGATGAATTCCAGCTTGTTTAAAAAGTGTCGTCGCAATCGGTAAGACACAAAAGGCGACAACAAATAGAGAAACTCCTCCATAGGTTAAAAGGGCGCAGGCCAGTACTGTCGCCAGTATTGCATGTTGTGGGCCCAATTTCTTTGAGATCGCCAGACCAATAACTTCGGCCGCTTTTGAATCATTCATAAGCTTACCAAAAATTGCTCCGAGAAGAAAAACAGGGAAATACTGAAAAATATATTTTGATAAGGCCCCCATGAAGACTTGTGTATATTGGGAGAGAAAAATGCCCTGAGATTGAGTTGATAATAATTCTGGCTGAAACAAGATGGCCAAAAGGGCACACAGGGGTGCCAGTATGAGAACATTAATTCCTTTATAGGCAAAATACATAAGCGCAAAAAGTGAGATTAGAAGTCCTAAGAGACCAAACATTTGAAGCCTTTAAATTAGATTTTAAAAAAGTTCAGGATAAGATGATTACTTGATGGTGAATCTGGATTGAAATTCCGAGAAACTGGAAGCCCTCCGCTCCAGGCATGTCCAAGCTCATTAATCAGAATCATTTCTTCGTGAAAGTTTGAATAAATGAGAGATTTCTTGGTGATGTCATAATGAAGAGGCCATTTAATGTTCTCAATCTTTACAATCGGTGTATTTGACTTATTTCTCTGACCGTCATCCATGTAATCCACGAGTACTTGATGTGTCTGAGATATGAGTTGAGCATGTAAAGGGAGTACTCTTTCATCTTTAAGCCCGTGAATGATAATAGACTTCGAAAAACGGCGATTTTTTTTATTAGGTCTCGCACATTTATAAGCAAGTCGTCCTAGATCTTCTGGATCTTTTTGCTCTTGCCTGGTGAGCACGTCTTGGGCTTCAAAAGTAGATTCAGCGACTTTAAAAGTAATGCCTGAATGAACGGCCAAACCTGTAAAATAATCTGGATAGCAGACGGTCAAATTTTCTGCCATAGCGCCACCAGCACTCAGACCGGCCACAAAAATACGGCCGCGATCGATGGGGTAGTGGGATGATAAGAGATCAATTGCAGAGATAATTTCCCCCATTTCATTTTGAGGGTGTCTCATTTGTTGTCGGGGGAAAAACCAATTCCAACAATGATCGGCATTGGAATAAAAACCTTGTTCAGGAGCAAGGATGATGAAATTTCGTTTCTCGGCTTCTTTATCTAGTCCTGTCCCCTTAATGATAACATCTGCAGATTGTTTGCAGCCATGAAGTAGAACGAGAAGTGGTTTATTCTGGCCTTGGTGAGATGGTGTAACAATTTTATAGGTTCGGTTTTTGAGTGTTATTGTTTTCGTTGATGCAAAAGCACCAAGCGAAAAGATAAGAAGTGAAATTATGAGATTACAATTAATAGCCATGAGTTTCATGCGGTTTTACTTTTTACTGATGAGATTTTCCGTAGCTTCTAGTACGGCCTCCAAAATATTTTTCATGTAATTGTAGTTGAGTCGATTATCAACAACATCGCACTTGGCATGGTAGCAAGGGTCCGCATCTCCACCAAAGAAGTTCTCAGAGATTACAACCGCCGGTAATCCATGACGCCAGAAGGAAGCATGATCACTTCTATCAGTGCAGGCCTTAACGATCGTTAGAGGCAAGGCGAGGTTGGATATCGCAGTCCTAACCGCTTGAGAAAGATGTAGAGAATTAGATTTTTGGCAGTCAATCACGTGAAAGCTCCCATCTTGTCTTTGATTAACTCCCATCATTTCAAAATTAATATTCCCAATAATATTTTTTTTGTCACTGATCGTGGCAACATAAGCATCTGAGCCTACAAGCCCAATCTCCTCTTTGTCGAAGCCCAAAATTCTAATTGTGTATGGGTAATTTTGTTTTGATAGTTCTTTGGCAACAGTCAGAAGCCCAATGGTTCCAGTTCCATTATCATTGGCCCCTGCACATCTCACGCTATCGATATGAGAAGATAGAATGAGGACCTTTTCAGGATTGGTCGTTCCTTTTTTCTCAGCAATAAAATTTTTTCCATTCCCAAAAGGTTGGTCACTCACAAGAAATCCAATTTGTTCATACTGAGATTTCAAAAAAGCCCTCGCCGAATCCAAATTTTCAGTTGAACGTCGGTCTGAAGTTGACGAAAAAATTTTAAGATTTTCTTTGAAATCATTAATGTCTATTCGATATTCTACGGCCTTGTTTTGAATCAGATTTTTAGTTGATGCGAGAGGAAACTCATAATTTACAGAAAGATAGGCTTCATAGTCCTCTCTCCAGTCATGTTTATCGTGGGAGAAAACTTGAAAACTAAGGAGGGCCGATACCACTAAGAACCAATTCATATTTCTGTCCTTTTATTGATCACAAAGACTTAGCACGGCGGGCCCATAACATAAAGAGGGGTGTGATTTATTCGTCACTTTAATGCACCGCAATTGACGACCAGTTTTCGCTCTTGAAACAATCATCAAATGCATAATCTTCAATTATGGATTTTCATTTTTTTGTTCTTAAGTGGTTGCGGTAAGGGCTTTAAAAAAGATTCAACTTCTTTGGAGACAACTCGTCCTGAAATTTCTCCAGATCTCTATACCATAAATCAAGATTATTTGATTCGGTTGAATCAGCATCGGAATAGTAGAGGGCTGCGGCCACTCGTTTATAATTCTAGTATCGAGGAAGAAGCCCTCAAACATTCAAGATCCATGGCACTCTATACGACCTCTTTTGGGCATATCGGATTTGGTAGAAGGTGTAAGCGGATTCAGACAAAGCTAGGTCCGATTTCAGGTTGTGGTGAGGTCGTTGCGATGGGGCAAAAGACTGCCTTTCTGGCCTTAAAGTCCTGGCTAAACTCGGATGGCCATAGAAAGGAGATTGAAAATCCTGATTATACACATACAGCAATCGCGCTTTATCGGAGTCAGAATGGGACTCCGTATTGGACCCAAATATTCATAGAAAAATAATTTAATTATAGACTAAACGAAGAGAAGAACTTCCATCCTGCCCTTTGACCACATTTAAATTTATTGGAATCGAATTCGTAAGTTCTTTAACGTGGGAAATGATCCCAATCATGAGCCCACGAGTTTGAATTTGTTTAAGGACATCCAGTACATCTTGTAAAGAGTCTGAATCCAGAGTTCCGAAACCCTCATCAATAAATAAAGAGTCAATTTCTGCTTTACCACGAGTCATTTCCGCCAGAGCGATGGCCATGGCCAGTGAAACCATGAATGTTTCTCCACCAGACAAGGTAGAAATTTTTCGTATTCCTCCATCACGAAATTTATCCATGATGAAAAACTCTGGAGCTAATTTGTTTGCCCTTGAAAAATGAATAATCTCATATCTTCCCTGGCAAAGTTTTTGGAGTTCTTCGTTGGTATGTATGATGAGATTTTCTTCAACCATGGAAAGGACAAAGGTTCAAAGCTCGTCTTTCCCTAATACTTCAAAAAGCCGTAATTTACGTTGATGTTTTATTTCAAGATCATTTGATTTTAATTGA
>CANEVK010000182.1 GCA_947442115.1 Bacteriovoracaceae bacterium
ATCTTGAAGAGCAAATTTTTGAAAGGGAGAATTGAGTGAATTTGAGTTTGTCATCAACGAGGCCCAGGAGTAAGATTTTTTTTATAATTATATGATCCCAGTATGAAGAAGAGATGAAAACGGAATGAAGATTTCTTCATATCCCTAAGGCTTTGAAAACATGAGAATTTTAGTTGTAGAGGATGAACTTAAAATTTCACAGTACACTGCTCAAGTACTCTCCACCCTAGGCTATATTCCAGAGCTTGCAAATTCTGGTCAAAGAGCGAGGGATCTGTTTGCAATTAATGATTATGGCCTAGTCATCCTTGATCTCATGCTCCCAGATGATGATGGGTTATCACTTTGCAAAGATTTTAAAACTCAAAAGCCAACGACACCTATTCTTATGCTTACGACACTTTCTGAAATTCATGACAAGGTCCAAGGGCTTAACTCTGGGGCCGATGACTACATGACAAAACCCTTTCACGTTGAAGAGCTAACCGCAAGAGTCAGAGTCCTGCTTAGACGCCATCAAGGGACGTCACACAACCTTAAATGTGCAGATCTTGAAATGGATCTGGTGAAACGTCAGGTATTACGGGCCGGACAAAATATCAAATTAACAACCAAAGAATTTTCTCTTCTCGAATATTTACTACGCAATCTAGGAAGACCAGTCACCAGAGTACAAATTGCTCAAAATGTTTGGGACCTCCATTTTGATCCAGAGTCCAACGTGGTGGATGTTTATGTGAAACAACTTAGAAAAAAAATTGATTCAAATGCTGATAAGAAACTAATTAAAACAATTGTGGGAATGGGTTATGTTATCAATCATGAATAATTTTAAATCTAAAAATAGAACTCTAATCTTTTCTTTTCTACTCCTCATAGGCCTTGTCATCATCGACTTTTTCCTCACTCGATTTAATATTCAAGAAAAGAAAGCTCAAATTTCGCTGGAAATCATTCAATCGGACAAAATTCTGTCGAGTGAAGTTTATCGGCTCCTTTACAGTCTAGAAGATGACTTTAGTTTTATAGAAAAAAAGATTCAAATTATTCTCTCTAATAATAAACAAGAAAAAGATATTAATAATCTCATTGATTTCCTTAACACTCATGCCCACTACTTCAAGTTAAGAATCGCAACGACTAATGGAGAAGAGATTTTCAAAGTTGTCCAGAATCGTGAGACAAAACAATATGAGCAATCAAAAAGCCTTTACAATCTTTCTGGACAAGATTTTTTTAAAGAATTAAGCCAAGTCAAATTTGATGAGTTTTATTTTTCTTCGATGGAAGCCAATATCATTAACGGAGTCCCCGAGAATCCTATTCGCCCGGCCATTCGAGTTTCTAAAAGAATCAAATATAAAAATGATCGAGAAGCGCTCTTAGTGCTCAATATTGATGGATCAGAAATTTTTCAGCTCTTTGTTGGCCAAACATTTGACCCCACTTTTGCGACAGAAAAATTTCTCGTAGATCATAAAGGATTTACTGTTTCAAGCTACCCTTTGCTTAATGAAGAAGAGTACACAAAAAAGAAAGTCGATATATCTGAAAAAACGTTTAAAGTTCTCAGTAAGAAAACCGTTTTCCAAGGAAGTTTCACTCGAAAGAATGATATTTTTAATTTCACTCGACTTCCCCTCCCGAAGAGTTCTGGAACCTGGTATCTCATCTCAACCATCCCTGAAAGCTCTATCAAAAAAGCGATCTATAACCAACATCTCACAAGAATTTTCTGGGAAGCTGCGATCTATCTCATCCTTGTTTTCTGGTTTTGGAGAGATGATAAAAAACGTCACAAAGAGCAAGTGGTTCAAGTTCTTCTTAAAGAAAGAAGTGAATTTATTCAGAATGTTTCCCACCAGCTTAAAACTCCGCTCACAATTATTCATAACTACTTGGCACAACCTGAAAATATCGTTGAAAATGTGCCAGAGATGAAAAAAGAAGTTGGCCATCTCATTAAGGTCGTAGAGGATTTTTTACTCTTGGGACAAATTGATTCACTTCAAAGTATTCCTCTAGAGAAGGAAAATATTCTAGAAATTCTCAACGAAACGATTGAACTTGTTGGAGCAAAAGCTTCAAAAAAATCGATTAGCATTCGCTTAAATCTTCAGGAAGAACTGACTGACGCTCTTCAAGCGCTTGATAAAAATGTTCTTCCAGAGCTTTTAAAATCTGCATTTTTGAATCTCTTAGATAACTCTATTGATTTCAGTCCAAGAAATTCAACCATCACTGTTTCTATCAGTATGTCTAATACAAAGGTCCTTATTCGATTTGAGGATCAGGGACCCGGTATTGATGAGAAGGAACTCCCTTCTCTTTTTGAAAGAAAAATGAACGTTTCTACTGATCCTAAAAGAAAAGGAACAGGTTTAGGGCTTGCGATCACTAAGAAAATCCTTGATCTGCATAAAGCTGAAATTCATTATGTTTCAAATTCTAAAGGCGCCTGCTTTCATATTCTGATCTAATTCTCTTTTCTCTGATCGAATTTTCAATATGTTAAATGATAGGATCTAACAAATCCTATCATTCTTATCGAGTATCAAATTGCACCTTGGACACCCAAAAATTCCCATGGCTATAATAGTCAGCGAGCAGCACAAACCCATGGAGGGATTGTGAATCTAATACCAGGGATTATGGTGGTTCTTATGACAAATTTATTTGCGCAGGAAATTGATTGGACTAATTTTAACGCAAGCCTCGTGATCGAAGTCACTCGACCTCAAGGAAAATTTACTTGCAGTGGTGTAGCGATTCAAGATGATGTTGTGCTCACTGCTGCTCATTGCCTTGAAGGCGAAATTCTCGGAATCAAAGTATTTAATCAATCCACTTATGATCCCAAAGCACCATCATGGGATGTAAAAAGTTTTGAACTTCATCCTGAATACAATAAGACTCAATCAAATTATAAATCTGACTTGGCCAGAATTAAGCTTAAATCAAAGCTCCCTGAGAGCATGAATTTTTATCCGATTGCTAAATCGACCAAAGAGCTCAAAGGCAAACTCCTCAGGGTTGGGTTTGGTGAAAGATCAGGAATCAATGCTCGTACCCTGATCACGCCTCAACTAAAGTCACTGAAGTCCTATGAGGAAACTCTTGAACTTAATGATATGTACTCATTCTCGGGTGATTCTGGTGGGCCCATTTATGTTCAAGAAAATGGTCAGATGTATCTTGTGGCGATTCACTCTACCCTCTCCTATGGGCCTGAAGGAAAATTCTCTCTGAATCCTTTATTAAGTCATCAGAGAGAATGGATTCATTCAAATTGGAATTAAAAATCGTACTTATAAACAGAGTCTAATTTACTCTCCGGGCCCATTGAGACCAGCTCTTTGAGCAGTCCTTGGTTCAGGTCATACACCCAACCGTGGATATGAGGAGCTTGGCGCTCGTGCCAGGCTCGCTGAATAATTGAAGTGTGAGCAAGATTCTTGACCTGCTCCATGACGTTAAATTCAACCAGTTTATTGACTCGTTCATTCTCAGACTTCGCCCCATCGATTTCAAACTTATGAGTGAAATAGGTATCCTTAATATTTCTCACCCAATTATCGATGAGACCAAAACTATTTTGGGCCAACGCTGCTCGAACACCCCCACAATTATAATGACCACAAACAATCACATGGGGAACTTTTAAGGAATGAACGGCATAACTTAAAACACTCAAAAAATTAGTGTCAGTATGAACCACAAGATTCGCAATATTCCGGTGAACAAAAATTTCACCTGGTCGACTATTCGTGATTTCAGATTCAGGCACACGTGAATCAGAGCAACCGATCCAGAGATACTCTGGATTTTGATCTCGGGCCATGTCTTTAAAGTAGTTCGGATTTAAATCCAAATGACTTTGGGCCCACGCCTTATTCTCTAGTAATAAATGTTTTATTCTTTCCATATTAAACCTCTTTAAAAATTGGACAAAGTGAGAGCGATGATTTTTTAAGTTGAACTTTTATACCCATCGTTTCTCCCCGTTTAATAAATTCTTCGATTACATCCAGAATATCATCATCCACAAATACCCCTTGAGATCCATCAATCACGACTGAGGCATTTTCAGGGATAGTTAACAATATTTTTTGAAGCTCTGCCTTTTGCAAGAAAGAAACGTCTTTGTAAAAACGAATGAGGTAGCGATTGTTATCATTCACTTCAACAATTGATTTATGAATATTTGAACGTATGACAAAAACAAAACCAACAATCATGCCAATACTAATTCCAATCAGAAGATTACTGAAAAGAATGGCGATCACTGTTACAACAAAAGGGATAAATTGATTCCATCCTTTTTTATACATGGATAAAAAAAGTTGGGGCCGAGATAATTTATATCCCACCAGCAAGAGAATCGAGGCCAATACAGGCAAGGGAATTTTATTCAGGAGATGAGGAATGAACACCACACTCAAGAGAATCCACCCTCCATGAAAGATAGAAGAAAGTTTTGATTGGGCCCCAGCATTCACATTCACGGATGAGCGAACAATAACTGACGCCACAGGAATTCCACCTACAAGGCCACATAAAGCGTTCCCTACTCCTTGAGCAAGGAGCTCTCGATTTTTATTGGTGAATCGTCCATGCTCATCAAACTTATCAGCGGCGTCAACGGATAAAAGACTTTCAAGAGATCCAATAATCGCGATAGTCAGGGCCACAGGATAAATTTTAGGATTTTTTAAAAGTTCCCAGGCCGGTCCCTTCACTTGTTCGAATAATTCCTTGAAGCCTCCATTAAATGGAAGATTGACGAGGTGATCTCCATCAATCAGAACTGAAGGAAAAAATGATTGAAAAAGACTATTCACAACCACGGCCGATAAAATCGCCATAAGAGCACCAGGAAGGAGTTGAAAGAAACGGTAACCTTTACTTGCCCCTTTATCCCAACCCAGCATGATGCCTAAACTCATGACTGAAATAAGCACTGCACCTGGATGAATGAATTGAAAAGCATTCAATAGCTGCTCAAAAGTATTTTTTCCTGATTTTTCAATAAAGGCATCATCACCCATGTAGTCCACATCATACCCAACGGCATGGGGGAATTGTTTGAGGATGAGGATGATCCCAATTGCAGCGAGCATTCCTTTAATCACGGAGTTTGGAAAAAAATCTCCAATGATGCCGGCACGAAGCAAACTGAAAATGACTTGAATCAGTCCGGCCAAGAAAACCGCTAGGGCCATCGCTTCTAGGGAGCCTAAACTTGCCATACCTGCGGCAAAAACCAAGGTTAATGTATTGGCCGGCCCCGAGACACTGATCTCTGAACCACTCATCATGCCAATCACAATGCCCCCAATAATGCCGGAAAAAATTCCTGCGGCCAATGGTGCATTAGAAGCCAGCGCAATACCTAGACAAAGAGGTAAGGCGACGAGAAAGACGACTAATGATGACTGAATATCTTTTTTCAATGAATTAATATTCATAAATGTATCCTAAAAGAAAATTTAAAAACGAAGTTGCCACTAGAGACTAAACAAATCGAGGCGGTCTTAAGAGATTTTCAGCGACTGTTTGAGGTTTAAGCTCAATATAAATAGGAAAGGCATGGGTATGCAGAATTGGTGAATCAATGTTGAGACAAATTGTATCTTCTAAGTTCGGATCATCCAAAAAATCTTTCTCTAATTTTTTTGAACTTTCTTCAGGCTTTTGCGAAAAAGCTAATGTCACTCCTTGCGTACTTACATAGGGCGCCACAAAAGAA
>CANEVK010000183.1 GCA_947442115.1 Bacteriovoracaceae bacterium
ACGATGTCTCTTTTCATGGCCAATGCTGGCGGTGCTTGGGATAACGCTAAAAAGTATATTGAAAAAGGTAAACTTGCTGGTGAGAAGAAGGGAACTGATACTCACAAAGCAGCTGTAGTTGGTGATATGGTAGGAGATCCATTCAAAGATACATCTGGTCCGGGGATTGCGATCCTCATCAAGGTTATGTCGGTTGTTTCTCTTCTTATTGCTCCTTTGATTGCTCTTCTCTAAGAAATCAAATCAGGGCCCACTTCGGTGGGCCTTTTTTTTTACCTTCCACCAAAAAGGGCTTCGATTTGCAGCAGAATGAAAGGAGTTCTTCGGAAGTGCCAAAGCTTGGGAAAATCCAGACCCGGAGTTAAATCTGAATAGAGCCACTGCTTATAGAGATTGCGTCTATAGGTAACACCCAGCCGGTAATTTGAAACATACCAAACTCCTTTATCTACGGTTGATGAAAGATTCGTCGCATATGAAAGAGCATCATTCTCTGTGAATCGATGCAGGATTGATGGACCATGAGATGTCGTAAATTCGTGAGAGGTTATTTTCCAATCGGCCAGATTTCTAAAGCGAAAAAGAAGATTTTCCTGGATGGAGTAATCAGAATCAACAAATGTGATTTCCTCCCAACCCTCTTTTATAGACCACACATCATTGGAGTACCAGGCAAACTCTTCGACAAAACGATGAATGAGACCAAAGGCTTCCCAGTTCTTCCGCAATCGGGCCCGGGCAAAAGTTTGAGGAGGAACGCTTGCGACAACACCTAAGTCAGACCTGAATTGCCATTGAGTATTTATCCGGTTGAGATTTTGACCTGTCTGCGCCCTAACTACAGAACTTTCTTTAGGTTTGGTATTTTTATTCTTAAATTCAAACTTAAATTTTTCTTCGAGGTTGGGAAGTCTTATATTAAATCGAAATTGTGTTTCCTCCCTCAGCTCTGCCCTTTCTCGGACTTCGTAAATACGTTTAACACGAATTCGGCTTCGGCCTAACTCATCATCCGCTCTTTGGTCGGCAAAAAACATATCCAGTTGGTTGGCGACTCGGTTCATATTTAGCCCAAGGAGTTCTTGAGCGGATTCAAGGATAGGTATATTGTCATCAGCTGGCTCTTCAGCTGGTGAGGCCAAAGCCATGAGAGGCGAGAAGATTAGAAAAAGTCCTAGGAGATACATACTTTTTATTTTAAGACGAGTTCATACTAAAGTGCCAATTATTCGTGCCGTTTTCTTTAAAAAAGAACTTCATCAGAAATTAAGTGAAAGAGGCAAGGACTTGATTTTTAGACGCTTTTAAATTTAAAAAATTCCAGGAAAGAAACCCGCTAGAATACGACTTGTTATTTTCAAGGAGAAGAAAATGAACAGGAAGATTCAACTTTTATCTCTCTTATTATCCCTTACATTTCTATCACTGCTTCTCTTTCAACCTCTTCTGATTGATGACATTCAAGATGAGATGAGTGATCAGGCCTTCTTGGCGATTGTTAAAAATGATCATAAATCCTTTGAGGATTTTCTTAATCGGGGAGGAAAACTCGAAACATATGTGAGCATGCCCCAGAGAAAGAAGTCTCTGGCGCAATTGTTAGTGGAGTATGAGAGGGTGGATTTGATTAATCTCGCAGCAAAAAGGCAAAAAGTTTTTCAACCCGATGAGCAAGAGATGCGATCAATCTGGGAAACAACTGTGACAAAAAATAATTCAGAACTCTATCAGGCTATCCGTCGATTAAATCCCAAAGAAAAAATAAAAAATAGACGAGTGGGAAAAGAGCACCGTAATCTACTTCAGTATGCGAGCTCAAAGTGCTCTTTCAATTTAATTAAAAATCTAGAGTTGGAAGGATTAACCTGGGATGAAAAAGATAAAACAGGGGCGACTTCTCTTAGTCTGGCCACTAAGAATAACTGCCGACCGGCCCTAAGTTATTGGAAAAATCGAGGAGCGATGGATTCAATAAAAAGTAATAAAGATTTGAGTGTATCAGAGTTAACAAAATCCATTCAAAAAACGGATGCCCCTACAAAACAAGTTGTTCAACTTGCTGGTAAAGTTCCTGATTTTTATAAAAAACGCTCCATCCCTAAAGAAAGTTATAATCGTTTAGAGCTCGTGGAACCAGCTGAGCGCCCAGGAGAGTCGATCCAAACTGCTGAGTACTCTGAGTTTAGTGATTAAAGGCTCGTGGGGGCAATTCATTGAATTTTAAATTCGTGATTGCAGAAAATGAGATTGAGCATAAAATAGTATCAAAAGGGGGAATAACATGGATGTTATTCGTCGAACAAATGCAGAAATAGAACGCAATATCGGAACTGTTGCCTATTTTATCCGCAAGAAAAGAAAAGAGCGTGGTTTAACTCAAGACGAGTTAGCAAGATCATCTGGTGTAGGTCTTGCCTTCCTCAAGAGACTTGAGGGAGGAGATGAAAACCTTCACTTTGCAAAAATTTTGCTTGTGATGAGACACCTCAACGCCGATTTATTTCCTAAAGAGTATCAGTAATTATTTAGCTGTATTTTTTTCTACGGTAGCGCATGTTGAGAAGCTCTACTCCAAGAGAGAATGCCATCGCAAAATAAATATATCCCTTAGAAATATGGGCCCCAAATCCTTCTCCTACAAGCATCACTCCAATCAGAAGGAGGAAAGAGAGGGCAAGAATTTTGATGGTTGGATGTTTATCCACGAATCCACTAATCTTATTGGCAGATAAGAGCATGATCACCATGGAAATGAGCATCGCCACCACCATGATAGAAACTTGATTGGACATACCTACAGCGGTGATCACAGAGTCGAGAGAGAAGACAATATCTAAGACTAATATTTGCGCCAACATCATCTTGGCACTCACTTTCTTTTTTAAATTTCCTTCTGCATGATGGAGATGAACTTCTGGATCACCTTCTACTTTGTGATGAATTTCATAAGTTGATTTTGCAATTAGAAAAAGTCCTCCCCCTAAAAGAATTAGATCTCGTCCAGAAAAAGTTTGTCCCCAGAGAGCAAACAGAGGTTCTTTTAATGTCATGATCCAGCTAATAGAAAAGAGAAGAATGATTCTAATAATGAGTGCGAGTGAAATCCCTAATTTTCTGATTTTATCTTGTTCTCCCTGAGGCAGTCGGCCAACAAGGATGGCAATAAAAATAATATTATCAATGCCTAGAACTGTTTCCATAGCCGTAAGAGTGATAAGGGCCGTTAGAGATTCTGTCGTCAATGAAAACATGATGATTCCTTCAGCAAGTGGGAAATATCATTTTATTCTCTACAATTGGGGGCTTTTTGACTAGTCTTGATGTTGCGATTGAAGTCTTAGTGAGGAGGATTGAATGCGGAATTTAAATTTACTGTTTATGCTTCTGATTTTGACTTCTTGTGCATCTCGTCCCAAGCTCTATCCCAATCAAAAACTTAAATCCATCGGTAAGGAAGCGGCACAGAAAGATATTGATCGATGTATCGCTGAAGCAGATGAGTACCTGGAGAGTTCAAAGGGTAAAAAAATTGCTAAAGGGGCCGGTGCCGGTGCTGCTATTGGAGCGGCCATGGGCGCGGTTGGTGGAATGTTTACCGGAAACATGGGGAGAGGTCTTTTAAGAGGTGGAGCGATTGGTGCTGCAGGTGGTGGAGTCGCGGGTGCCCTTTCACCAGATGAAATCAAAAAGAGATATGTGAATCAATGTTTGGCCGAAAAAGGCTATCAAGTATTAGGGTGGGATTAAAATGTTCAGATTAGTTCTTGTTTTTTTCTTTGTTGACCATAGTTTTAGTCTGACTTTGAGGTTTTAGTGATGAAATATCTCCATACCATGATTCGAGTGAATCATCTTGATGAGTCACTCAAATTTTATACTGAAGTTCTTGGAATGAATTTAGTTTCGAAAACTGATTATCCGGCAGGTGAATTCACCCTCGCTTTTGTGAGTTATGGCACGAGCAAAGATGATCCTTGTATTGAACTCACTTACAATTATGGAAAACACTCTTACCAAATTGGTGATGGCTTTGGGCACATCGCTTTTGGAACAGAAAATGCGGCTGACGTTTGTGAGAAGGTCCGTGCTGCTGGAGGAAAAGTAACAAGAGAACCTGGGCCGATGAAGCATGGAACGACGGTGATCGCCTTCATCGAAGATCCAAATGGTTACAAGATTGAGTTAATTGAGAGGAAATGAACCACCACTGAATTTATTGAATTTAAAATGTCTTTTCATCAGTTATTTAAAAATTAACAATTACTTAAGAATTCTCTACTAAAACGCAATTTTTTTTGACGCAGTTTTTTTAGCTCATCTTCGAGGAAAAAAGATCGAAAAGTCTTTATTCTCAGGAGGTCATTTCATGGGTCGTTTTGGTGTTAGTTTTGTTTTTTCAATGTTGATCACAACGACTGCTGTCGCCGAAATTAGAAGTTCGGCCGATGAGGATGTACTCGCTTCTATTTCAAAAAAATTAAGCCAAATTGATGAACGTCTACAAGATCATCGAATTTCAGTCTCTCCGGCCAAGCTTGATTGGAAAGAATGGGAGCAATTTAAATCGGATCTTATTTTCACTGTTGCTCATGATCCCCACGGGCCAGCTCAAAAGGATCTAAATCCAGAACTTACTCCTGCCTACCTCACTCAAAAGCTGAAACAATCTTGGTTAGGTCTGGAAATAAGTATGAGAGAAATTGAAAGTCTTTCGGCGGATCCAGAGTGGACTCAATTACAAACGGACATGTCTCAATTTTTTAATTTTCGAGATCAATTTCTTTATCAACCTGCAAGGTCTATGGTGAGATCAGGACTCATTACGGATAAGCTGGAGAAGATTAAACAAACTGCTGCAAGTTTTTTAAAGAGAAATAAAGACCCTGGTCAAATCAGTGTGAGATTGGTTGATCCTAAAATTGTGGAAATGACCGGTGAGCTTAACAAGCTTAATGACTCTATTAAGCAGTTAGATGAACTAAGAAATCCGCCGCCGGTTGAAGACCCAACAATTTATCAGACAAAATACTATCAAGAGCTCTTTGTCTTTGGTTTTGTGGTTTTAACTTCTGGTTGCTTAATGACCTTGGCTTTTATGTGGCTCAAGAAAAAGTTGATCAAAACTCCAGAAGCTCCGGCCCCTGTCATACAAAAAAATACTTTTAATTACTATGAATGGCTCAAGCGCTTAGAGGCCAATCTTCAAACACTTAAAAGTCATGAGGAAAATACCAGTGAGCAGTACATAAATCTAAAGGCCCTGGCCCATCAATTAAATGAGGCCCGCAAAAATCTGAACCAAGCTGACAACCAACAAGATTACTACACAAGCTTAGAATATTTAAATACTGCAGCTCCAAAGATTGAAGAGCATTTTGAAAAGGCCAACATAAAAAAGCATAGCGAAGCGACTCGCAGAATTATCTCTCAAATCGTTCAGCTCTGTGATGCGATTGAGAATAAAAAAGAAATGAGCTTTGAGGATGAAAAACCAAAACTCAGAGTGATCAAACTAGAGCAGGTTCATCCGTATAAAGTTGCTTAGAAAATAAAAAAGCCCTGGTAAATGATCTGTACCCCTTTTAAGGGACACAAAATAAAAAGCCCCATCTGTGATAAGATGGGGCTTTTTGTTTATGGAGTACAGATATGCAGTGTTTTACCCCCAAACAGCGTTCAAAATTGCTTGCCAATCGAAATGTTCAGGATGTCAGTG
>CANEVK010000184.1 GCA_947442115.1 Bacteriovoracaceae bacterium
GATTCCATCAAGGAGTCTCACCCCTTTAATTTAGTTGATCTTTTTTGTTTTTTCTCATCCATTAGACATTTCAGGTATAATGAAGACTAATGGAAAAATACCGGTTAATAGAAATTCAGACAGAGATGGCAGAGCTTGCCAAGAAGGCCCCAACGGCCGAGCTGGGTGAGATTTGGCAGACGATTCCTAATCGCCGCGAGATTTATAAAATAAAAAAATTAGATATTTTGCCCAATGCTTTTGTCTTTTCAACTTCGATCCAGTTTGAGTTTGATATCGCTTTCCCCGTTTATGTAAAAATTAATCACCGGAATCTTATTTTTAAGCTCAATCCTGAGGATTACAAGACCCATGGGATTCAACTCGTTTGTAATTTTCCTAAAGAGGCCAAGGCGATTGAGTCGAGGCGCTACGAGCGAAATGCCATGCCGGAAGGTACCCAAGTTATGCTTACCTTGCGTCCGATTTCTGAGAAAACGGCGATTGATGTTGATGTGAGAATCTTGGATGTGTCACTCATGGGTCTGGGCATTCAAGTGGGAAATATAAACAAAGACTTCTTCCAACGAAATTCAGTTTTTAAAATCATCAAAGTGGGAGGAGTTCCCCATAATGAAAGTGCTCATTTCACAGTCTGCCATATCACGCTTAAGGATGATAAAAACTTCGTTAAAGTGGGGATGTCGGCCAATGCCTTCCTCAGTGATGCACTTATGCGCAAGATCCAGCAGGAAGCTGAAAAACAACTTCTTGAAAAATCTTAATTCTTTTTAAAATTCAAAGAACTTCCTAGTGAGGCCAGCATAATGAGTCCCATGGCCATCAATTGAATTCCCGTCATCTTTTCCTGCAAAATAATCCATCCAAGCAAAATGGCAAAAGCTGGCTCAAGGCTCATGAGAATACCAAATGTTCTGGCCGGAATTTTTCTTAGGGCGATCATTTCTAGGGAGTAAGGTAAAGCACTAGAGAGGATCGCAACTCCCAAGGCAAAAGGAATGATATTTAAAGTAAAGACTTCCTCTTTAAAGTGCCCGAGACCAAAAGGTAAAGAGATGAGAAAGGCAAAGATCATCCCCCAGCAAGTCACAAGAGAATGAGAAATATTTTTCGGCGTCTTTTGACCAAAATAAATATAAAGGGCCCAGAATAGGCCCGCGGCAAGAGCAAATAAAACACCCCGTGAATCGATCCCCTCGGTCAGAGAATTTTCAGGATAAATAAGATAAACCCCAAGAGCAGCTAAGATCGCCCAGATAAGATCCAAGGGCTTTTTTGAAAGGATGAGTGACAAGCTCAAAGGTCCACAGAACTCCAGGGTCACGGCCAGACCCAAAGGAATTTTTTCCAGGGCCAGGTAGAAGCACAGATTCATAAGTCCCAAAGATCCACCATAAAGGCCAAGGTGTAAAAATTCATTTTTGTTGGGGATCTTTTTCCACGGGCGCCAAAGAAGAATAAGTATCAGGGAGGCAAAAAAAAGTCTTAAGCTGGTGGCACCATAAGGCCCAACCATAGGAAAGAGTGTTTTGGCAAAACTCGCTCCCGCTTGGATGGAGAACATAGCGACGATTAAGATGAGAAAAGATGAAAGCATTAAAGAATGTCAGCGATTTTTAAAAGAGTAGAGAGGGCCAGCATGGCAAGAGCTAAAAGTGAAATCCTCATGATAACCTTTTTAGAGAAATATTTTTAAATAGGTTAAAAGATTTAAAATGGCCCGTCAATCGATGCGAAAAAATATTTTTGATCTTTCAGCTCAAATTAACTTTATGACGTCTCAGATAGAAGAGTCGTTGAAGTAAAACTATTTTTCTCTTAAAAGAGGATAAAAATATGACTGATAATTTTAGAGCTGATATTCCTTTTGAAAAGCGACTATTTCACTGAGGGATAAAATAAATAATCATGATGCGGGAGATGTTTGGGTTAAGGATACATCAAAAAAACCGATTAATTTTTGGAAAATCTTATGCTGTTTCTTTGTTCAAAAAGATGAAGTCGATCGGTCTTAAATAGGCATGGTTCTTTTCGCACGATAGAGTTTCGAATTCGAAAAATGCTAATTCAAAATTTACAAACCCTTCCAAATAAAAAACCCCTCATGGTAGAGGGGTTTTAAGCATTGAAAATTCCCAAAAGGCCTAACAAACCTGGATTTTGGGGGTGTTTCACTTTATCACAGTTTCAGAAATATTTAAAGCCGAGAGCTCCTGGAGCCAATGAAGGCTATCTTAGGAGGCAAGGATGCTCGAAGCATTGAAAATTCTAGAGCTTATTATCCTGATCATAGAATTGCTAACAACAATTTTAAGATTGCTAATGGGGTGAGACTAGGATTTTGGGGGAGAAGAAATTCTCCCCCTTTTTTTTAAGCTCCACCTTCGGAGCGAGTTTTTTCATGATAAGTAAAAGCAGCTTTGAGGTACTCACGGTTCATGCGAGCGATGTGCTCGATAGAAATTCCCTTCGGACAAGTGGCTTCACATTCAGCATGGTTGGTACAGTTTCCGAAACCAAGGCCATCGTGAGTGTGAACCATGTTAAGGGCCCGGCGTGGAGACTCTGGCTCACCCTGAGGAAGAAGGGCAAGTTGAGAGATCTTGGCACCCATGAAAAGCATCCCTGAACCATTCGGGCAGCTGGCCACACAAGCACCACAGCCGATACAAGCAGCTGCATCCATCGCTTCATCAGCAATAGGCTTTGGAATAAGCATGGCATTGGCATCTGGAGCATTACCAGTGTTGGCCGTGATGTAACCACCGGCCATCATCACTTTATCAATCGCACCGCGATCAACGGCAAGATCTTTGATCAGAGGGAAAGCTTGAGCACGGAACGGCTCAATCACAATCGTGTCGCCATTCTTGTAAAGTCTCATGTGAACTTGGCAGGTCGTTGTGTTTTTGTATCCACCATGGGCCTTACCATCAATCATCATGGAGCACATTCCACAAATGCCTTCGCGGCAGTCGTGATCAAAAGCGATTGGATCTTCACCTTTACGAACAAGTTGCTCGTTAAGAACATCAATCATTTCTAAAAAAGACATATCTGGTGAAACATTATCTACGCGGTAATCAACAAGCTTGCCTTCAGCTTGAGCATTTTTTTGGCGCCAGATTTTTAAATTTAATGTCATCGTTTCAGAGCTCATCTGGTCTCTCCTTATTTATATGAACGAGTTGCAAGTTGAACATATTCAAACTTCAGATCTTCCTTGTGACGGATAGGGCTGGAGTTCGGGCCTGTATATTCCCAAACAGCGGCGTGAGCAAAATTTGCATCATCCCTTTGGGCTTCACCATCTGGTGTTTGGTATTCTTCACGGAAGTGACCACCACATGATTCATTTCTTTCAAGAGCGTCGAGGGCCATCAGTTCACCTAGCTCTAGGAAGTCGGCCACACGTGCTGCTTTATGAAGTTCTAGGTTGAAGTTTCCAGCATCTCCTGGAACGTTGACGTCTTTCCAGAATTCTTCACGAAGCTTTCTGATTCCATCAATAGCCTTCTTAAGACCGGCCTCATTACGGCTCATGCCTACGTAGTCCCACATATAGTGACCAAGGGCCTTATGGAAATCATCCACTGTACGCTTACCTTTGATACCAAGAAGCTTTGCTGTTTGAAGTTTAACTGCTTCCTCGGCTTCTTTAAATTCCTTAGCATCAGTGCTTACTTTTTCCAGCTGACTTGAGGCCAGGTAGTGACTGAGGGTGCTTGGGATCACAAAGTATCCATCAGCGAGACCCTGCATGAGGGCCGAAGCTCCAAGACGGTTGGCACCGTGATCAGAAAAATTCGCTTCACCAAGAACATGAAGTCCCGGAATAGTGGATTGAAGATTATAATCCACCCATAATCCACCCATGGTGTAGTGAACAGCAGGGTAAATCATCATTGGTGTTTTATAAGGATCATCACCCGTGATTCGCTCGTACATTTCAAAAAGGTTGCCGTATTTTCCAGCAATCACTTCTTTACCATCACGAGCAATGGCATCTCTGAAATCAAGATAGACGGCCTGTTTTGTTGGGCCTACACCTTTACCTTCATCGTAACGGTACTTGGCCTGACGAGAAGAAATATCTCTTGGAGCAAGGTTACCAAATGAAGGGTAAACACGCTCAAGGTAGTAATCTCTCTCATCATCAGGAATCTCTGCCGGTTTGCGAGTATCATTTGGCTTTTTTGGAACCCAAACGCGACCATCGTTACGAAGTGATTCAGACATAAGTGTTAACTTCGACTGATAGTCACCGTGAACAGGAATACATGTCGGGTGAATTTGAGTAAAACATGGGTTCGCGAAAGCGGCTCCACGCTTATAACATCTCCAGGCCGCAGAAGCGTTTGAAGTCATCGCATTGGTAGAAAGATAGAAAACGTTTCCGTATCCACCAGTACAAAGAAGAACGGCATCGGCCGCATATTTTTCAATTTCGCCAGTGATGAGATTTTTAACGATAATCCCACGGGCCTTACCATTAATTGTTACAAGATCCATCATCTCGCGACGATTGAACATTTTGATCTTACCTTTTGAAACCATCTTCATCATACCTGAGTAGGCACCGAGAAGAAGCTGCTGCCCCGTTTGTCCGCGAGCATAAAAGGTACGTGACACCTGAGAACCACCGAAAGAGCGGTTGTCGAGGTAGCCACCGTATTCACGAGCAAACGGAACCCCTTGAGAAACCATTTGATCAATGATGTTGCTTGAAACTTCGGCCAAACGATAAACATTGGCCTCGCGAGAGCGATAATCTCCACCCTTAATGGTATCGTAGAAAAGGCGCTTAACGGAGTCACCATCGTTTGGATAGTTTTTAGCAGCGTTAATACCACCTTGAGCAGCAATAGAGTGAGCACGACGAGCAGAATCTTGGATACAGAAAGAAAGAACATTGTAGCCAAGTTCAGCTAGGGTTGCAGCAGCCGAGCCGCCTGCAAGACCAGTACCCACGACAATAACCGTATACTTTCTTTTATTGGCCGGGTTAACAAGTTTTGATTCAAACTTATGTTTGCTCCACTTGTCTTTTAAATCACCAGATGGTGCTTTTGGATCAAGATTAATGGCCATATTACACTCCCTTCATGTGACACCAAATAGAAATGAAGGCAAAGCCTCCACCAACTAGGATGGCGTAAACGAGTCCAAGACGTTTTACATTTTGAAAATATTTTCCATGGTTCCATCCCATGGTTTGAAAAGCGGAAGCAAAACCATGAGAAGTATGAACAGCAGCACAGATCATCGCGATCACATACCAGGCCGTCGCAGCAGTACTACGAAAGTATTCAAGAGTGGTTTTATAGAGATCTCTCATCACCACACCATCAACGGTTGTTTCATAGTGAGAACCAAATTTGATGGTGCAAAGGTGAAGAATAAGAAAAACAAAAAGCACAAGACCAGTGATCGGCATTGTTTGTGAAGCGATCGTCGTCCCACGGCCAGTTCTAGTTTTTTGTTGGTACTTCCCACGGGCCTTCATGTTTTCAATATTTAATTTTATCGCCAGCCCAAGGTGACCAAGAAAAAGAGCTGCCAGCCCAGCTTCAATCACATAAAGCAGGACGCCTAGTGAGGCCAGCTTATGAGCATAAATGTTAAAAGCATCAGATCCGGCCAAAAGTAGAAAATTTCCTGTGAGGTGTCCCACGAGAAATCCACACAACAAAA
>CANEVK010000185.1 GCA_947442115.1 Bacteriovoracaceae bacterium
ATTGCCTTCAGTGTGATTAAAAACTCTCCTGAGCAAGAAGTTGGGCCGACTTTAGATGAAAGAGATATAAGTGCCATTGAACAAGCACTCAAAGTTTTAAAAGAAGAAAATGTCTGTAATATTGAATTTGTGAGAACATCTCCTGAAGAGAATACGCAACTCTTACTCGCGACCGATGGTTCAAGCCTCATTAAGTCAACTCACCTTAAACTAGAAGTCCAGACTGAGACCAAACCTGCATCGGTTAAATATATTGTAGAAGCCCCCACTAAAGAATGGCTTAAAGAGCGGCAAGAATATGTAAAACTCCAAGGAGTTGGTTTTACTCTTTGCCTTGTGGAGTGTCTTGAACAACTTCGACGTCATTCTCTAGAAGATTATTGGTATGTGATAGAAAGCTGGAACTTGACTTCAGCTCAAAGAACCCTCCGTGGAAGTATTCTTGTAGGCGAGGTCAGGCTTGCGGCCAGGGAACTCTTCACCAGACGATACTCCAATATTTGGACATCTGAATTTATGACAGTCTCTTTTTGGGGACGCTTCCTTTGGAAATTCTTAATTCGTTTTGAAGAAAGATTCGAGCGTCGGGAGCATGGATACTTCTTCATTCTAAGTAAAAAAATGGGTTCGGCCAGAGTTGGCGAATATACTTTTGGAACCCTTCAAAGAATTAAAATCATCGCCTACAGACTCATCATTAGTGGTCTTAAAACTCTCATTAAGCGCAATCGTTTCGAGATGAATTTACTTCCCCTATCAACTGATGATCTTATTCATCGAATGCTCCATGGTCTTCTTAGAAGAGGTCATACTCAAGACACGAACTAAGTTATTAATATTCCGTCATCTTATCCGTTCAAAATATGTAGTTTTTTCAGGTGCTTTTATCCGAATGGATGACTTATCAAGACGAAATGACTAAAAGTATAATATCAAATTTTATATCATTGCCTGGGATACACCATGATACAGTCTCTTATTTTAACTTTTTTTATCGCTTTATCGTCCTTCGCATTACCATCTGACGAAGCTTACATTCTTCTTGAAAAAATTAAAAATGAATCTCAGACCAACCTCAGGATGGAAATAGTCTCAAGAAACTTTCTAGATTTACCTTATGGCGATGGTGGCCCCCTAGGTGAAGGGCCTGCAGGGAGATATGATCAAGATCCCCTTTACCGTTTTGATACTTTTGACTGTACAACTTTAGTTGAAACAGTGGTCAGCTTGGCCCTTTCTCGTGATGTTCCTGAATTTGAATTTGTCATGAATAAAATTCGCTATGAAAATGCGGATGTTGATTATCTAAAAAGAAATCACTTCCCAAGTTTGCAATGGATACCTTTCAATATTCAAAATGGACTCTTAAAAGAAATTAATAATGACATCCTACCCATCGCAGAACAGAAGCAAGCAGAGGCCGTCATTAATCTCCCCGGCTGGTTGAAAAAAATCAAGCTGGAAGAAATTAAAGTACCTATGGCAAGCCATGAACAAAAAATGGATCTGCTCGATGAATTAAGGTCTCAATCAGTAAACTATCGTCCAATAACGGCAAGATTAATGTATCTTCCAATTGAAACTCTATTGCAAAGGCCAGGCCTGCTCAAAAAAATTCCACATGGAAGTCTCATTAATTTTGTGAGACCTAATTGGGATTTAACTGAGAGTATTGGCACTCACATGAATGTGTCTCATCAAGGACTTATTTTTCAATTTCGTAATGGAACTTATTTAAGGCATGCCAGCAACTCTGGAACTAAAAAAGTCATGGATATCCCACTTCTTGATTATCTCAAGAAATTTGAAAATCACGCTACACTCAAGGGGATTCATCTGATGGAAGTGGTAGACTAAACTTGATAAAGACCATTGGGATCGGCTCCCAAAAAGCAAGCCTCTTTAAGCTTTGAATTGACCGGAGAAAGTGCTTTTAATTTTTTCTGGTCAATAATTTCGTAGTGAATAAGATCATTAAAACTCACTCCCAAGTTCTCTAGATCCTCATCTGTCGTACGCCAATTCCAGTGATTATATTTATTTAAATTGATCGGATCTGAGTAGCTGTAAAGGCTCAATTTCCCTTTTAAATTAAAATAGAAATCAAAATAACTCATCACAAGTTCACGAATATTTCTATAGAAGGGACGTCTGCCGCTTAAAAGAGTGGTGTTCGTTTTTGAAAGACTTCCCCAGCCTGTTGAGGTGGAGTAAACACAAATAACATGGTGATCATCGTCTTCGGCCACAAGGTCAACTAAAAGGGGTTTACGTCCCCAAAACTCGAGGGCAGCAGCGGCGAAAAGACCACCTTCAAGGCAATGTCCTTCACGAGTCATCATCACCCATCGAGGAGAAGAAGCATGGTTGGTGGGATTATAAGTTAATTCATCAACAAATTGCTGAATATGATCAGGGGTTTTGAGACTTCTTAATAATCTTTTTTCATCCCTCGTCCAATCCATTTAAACCACTTCGATAATTAGATGATGAATCATGAAATCCTGAGCAATCGCCCTGCGATAACTCGAAGAAGTCTGCTCGAGATTTTTTCTGATAATAAGCTCACACCCTATTTGACCTGGAGCTACTTTCCATAAATGAATATCCAGGACCTTAGATCCATCCCCTTCAATTTTATGAATCAGTTTTTCTCTATCAATAGATCCATCATGGGCATCTAAAAGTTCCATTCCACTTTGAGCAATAAGACCAAGTGACCATTTGAAAACCACAAGTCCACCTAAGACTCCGACAAAGGGATCAAGCCAACTCCAGCCTTGCCACTGGCCAAGAATAAGTGCGACGATCGCAAAAACAGAGGTCAGTGCATCGGTTAAAATATGAATATAAGCGCTCTCATGATTATGATCATGGTCATGATGATGATGGTGGTGATGTCCATGGGACTGGCCTTGCTTTAAAGGAGCGAGACGATTTGATTTCTCATGGGGGTGATGTTCATGGTCACATTGATGAGAATGATGATGATCAATTTCACTTTCATCTTTGTGCATAATAAAAGCACAAACGAGATTCACCACAAGTCCAATACTCGCAATCCAAATAGCTTCTTGATAATGAATCGCACGAGCTTCATAAAAGCGACTCACGGATTCAACAATCATGGAGATGGCAATTAAGATCAGCATCAGAGCACTGGTGTAACCACCTAGGGACAATATTTTTCCCCCACCAAATGTGAAAGACGATTTGAAACGCGGGTGACGGTATAAGTAATAAACCACCAGAGATAATCCCAAGGCCAACGTATGGGAGGCCATATGCCATCCATCAGCTAACAAGGCCATGGATCCAGACCAATAGCCCACGCTGACTTCAACAATCATAGTTAAGAGAGTAATGATAGTGACCCATTTGGTTTTTCTTTCATTGACCAGAAAAACACCAGTATCTCTTTTTTCAATGCTACAACTTTCCAACATATCCACCCTCTTTCACCTCATTTTATCAAAGACTTAGACAGAAGAAAATCCCGATTCCCAAGAGAAATAATCAATCAACTGGCCCTGGGCGCATAAAAAGGCTAATCTAACCTATGCTAGAAACCAATCGGCTTATATTGAGACCCATGAAATCTGAGGATTCCCTCAATCTCTTCCTGCTCAATCAAGACCCTGAAGTTCTTCAATGGACCGGCGACCAGGCTTCCCATAATCTGGCCGATGCCCAAAGAATTCTTACAGACCATGTCTATCCACAATTTCAATTATATAAGATGGGCAGATTTGCCGTCTTACTTAAAGACGGAACTTGGCTAGGTTGGTGTGGGCTCAAATATTTCCCTGAAACAAATGAAGTTGATTTAGGCTACCGTTTTATGAAAAAATATTGGGGACAGGGCTATGCCACTGAAGCTTGTGAAGCATGCCTAGAGTACGGATTTGAGGTCTTGAAAATTAAAAAAATTATTGCTCGGGCCATGCCTCAAAATCTACCAAGTATTAAAGTTCTTCAGAAATTGAAGATGACATATTCAGGCCTAAAAAACGATTCTCATTACCCGGGTGGTTACGTTATCTACGAATTGAGTGCCGAGGATTATAGAAAATGCAAAAACTCCTAGCTTTTGGAATTTTAGCGTCAGTAAAAACCTTATCTCACCTCTTTTATAGAGGACAATTTAAATGGATTTCTGCGGCTCCAAAAAATCCATGGGTGGATGCAAAGTTGATTGTTTTTTTAAATCATACATCACTTTATGAACCGCTCTTTATTCAGCATCTCTCCTGGCCTTTCCTTTGGAAAATAGTAAGCAGAGTCAATGTTCCAGGTGCTGATATCACCCTCAATAGACGTTTTGTAGGAAGATTCTGGAAACTCATGCTTCCCAATATTTCTTCTGTGACGAGAAAAAAAGATGAGTCATGGTCTCATTATTTAAATTCAATAAGATCAGATTCAATTATTATGATTGCTCCCGAAGGTAGAATGAAAAGGCCAAATGGCCTTGATAAATATGGCAAACCTATGACTGTAAAAGGTGGGGTCGCCGATATTTTAGAAAAATTAGATGAGGGCGGGATGATCCTGTGTCTAAGTGGTGGTCTTCATCATGTTCAGGCCCCAGGTGAAATAGTCCCCTCTATCTTTAAATCAATTCATATGAATCTCGCTTACATCGATATTAAAGAATATAAGGCCCAATTTTCTGAACTTTCTCCCAGAGAAAGAAAGTTGAAAATCACTCAGGATCTACAACAGCAGCTCGAAACTAAATGTCCTGTAAATCTAAGGACATCGAATAAATTGAGTAGTTCTCAAAATGAGAAGGGGCAAAAACCTGTGACAGCCATGGGTGCTCATACTGAATGAGACTCCTGACCCCTTTCCCTCGCGCTATCACTTTAAATTTTTTCTGATGAACTATTCCCTCGAGCTGCTTAAGGGTATTTCTGATTTCAGCTAAATTTCCATAATCATAAATAAAATAGTACTCCGCTATCGGAAGCATAAATTTTTCATCCGATAGATCTTGCTGAATTAATTTTGCATTTGAGCAATTAAACAAAGAATAAATGCGTGAACCTTCCTGAACTCTTTCCGGGACAAATTCTAGTCCTAAAAATCGAACATCAGGAAAGAGTAATGAAAGAACAAGACCTAATCTTCCATACCCTGCACCTAAATCGATGACATGTGATGAGTGCAATGGGCGGATGAAGTTACAAATTTCAACCAATTCATGATAGGGAGTCTGTAAAGTTTGTAGATCCAGGCCAACCCAAGTTTGCTGACCGTCATGCAATGAATGTCCCCAAATTTTATGGTTTCCATCAGGTAATATGACTTTGGCTTTTCTTAATAATTCATTTTCAATCTGCTCAACTTCAAAACCAAAGAATTTATCTAAGAGGCGTGAGTGCTCTTGGACAGAAATACCTAAAGAAGGATTCCAGGCCAAAATGTCTGCAGAAAAATGAGTCATTTATTCTGGGTACCAAAGAATTTTATCTTAAGCTATGATTATTGGGAGGACTTGTATGACCACCTATATTTCGAAACTTCCAAATGCCAACGGCCACATTGATTGGGACAAAAGTGAAAATCAAACCTGGGCGCAACTTATTGAAAGGCAGTCCAAGATCGTTTTAAATCGTGCTTCACCAGAATTTCTTGAAGGACTAGAGCGCATTCAGTTTTCAAAATCCGAAGTGCCTCAACA
>CANEVK010000186.1 GCA_947442115.1 Bacteriovoracaceae bacterium
GCTCACTCATGGACTGAGCTCATCTCATCTGATGAAGGATTTATTCATCTCGATGACATGCAGGGACTCATAGGAGTTGATAAAGAAAGACAAATCATCAATGCCCATGCCGGTACAAAATTATATCGCTTTGGTGAAGAAGCTTTTAAGTATCATCTCAATCTCCCCAACCAAGGGGATGTGAATCACCAATCTCTGGCCGGCTCTTTGAGCACCGGCACTCATGGTACGGGTGTTGAGCTTCAATCCATGGCCAACCAACTTCAAGGAATGACATTCATTTCTGGTTTAGGTGACCTCATCACCCTTAATCAAGAGAAAGACCCTGATCTCATGAATGCACTTTCAGTTTCTCTAGGTTCTGCAGGGCTTCTGACCCAAGTCTCACTCAAAATGACCGAGGCCTATACGTTAAAAGCAGAAAGTTTTCCTGAAGATATGAAAGAGGCCCTTCAAAAGGCGCGCAAAAGATTGACCCAGAATCGTCACTTCGAAATGTTTTATTTTCCTGTAGGAAAATGGAGTATCGTCAAATTAATGAATCAAACGACTGAGGAAGTTTCCCCAAGGTCTCGATTTAAAAAAATCTCTGAAATGGTTTTAGATAATTGGCTTTTTGAAGGAATGAATATTCTGGCGAGCAATACAAAAAAATACTCTGAGATTGATCAATTAGTTCGACGTTTTGTAGGTCATGATACTTTTATTGATTGGTCACATCGCGCTTTTCCGACAGAAAGGACGGTGCGCTTTATGGAGATGGAGTTTAATCTCCCTATTGATAAATTTGAAGAAGTTTTTCTTGAGATTCAGGCATGTATTGAAAAGAATAAATTTGAAACTCTTTTCCCGATTGAAATTCGTTTTGTAAAAGGTGATAACCTGTGGCTTTCTCCTGCCTATCAAAGAGACAGTGTCTATTTTGCGATTCATACCTATCGATCAGAAAACTATCGACCCTATTTTGAAGAGATTCAAAAGATTTTTATCCGTCACTCGGGACGACCTCATTGGGGCAAATGGCACTCTTTAACTGAAAAGGAGCTCGCCCCTCTTTATCCACGCTGGGATGATTTTAAAAAAATACGCCGAGAACTAGATCCTCAGGGGATTTGGTTAAATAACCACCTCAAAACCCTATTTCACAACTAAAAGAGACATCACAATGGGACTTCCTCTTCTCGCCATTTTATTTATTCTTTTTATCACTCTTGGCTATTTTTTCTACGGCTCCTGGGTGGCCAAGCAATTTAAATTAGATCCCCAAAACCCTACACCCGCTCACACTCATCGTGATGATGTAGACTTTGTTCCGACCAATCCCTTTTATCTTTTTGCCCAGCATTTCTCTGCTATCGCTGCGGCCGGGCCCATTGCAGGACCGATTGTGGCCTGTCAACAATTTGGATGGCTCCCCTCTCTCTTATGGATCAGCATCGGTGTTGTCTTTATTGGTGCTGTTCATGATTTTTCTTCGCTTACTTGTTCTGTGAAACATGGGGCCCATTCCATTGCAGATATTACAAAAGAGCAATTAGGCTCAAAGGCCGGAAAGGCGATGATGCTTTTTATTTGGATTGCTTTGATTTATATCATTGTTGCCTTTGCCGATATTACGGCATCCAGTTTTGTCACAGGCCCTGAGGAGCTTTCTGGACTTTCTCTCTCTTTTCATCCTGGTGGTGCTGTCGCCTGGGCCTCAATCGCTTATTTATTTCTCTCTCTGCTTTTAGGTTTCGTAGAAAAATACTTAAAAACTCCTCTTTGGCTCAATACACTTATCTTTGTTCCAGCAACTTTTGGGATTTGCTGGCTCGGAACAAGTTATTCTCATTGGTTTCAATTTGATCAAGTCACTTGGGCGCTTTTGATTTGTCTTTATTGCGCTCTGGCCTCCATGCTTCCAGTCTGGCTTTTGTTGCAGCCTCGAGGTTATTTAGGGGGCTATGTCCTCTACTCAGTTTTATTTTTAGGTATTGTTGGATTATTTTTTAGTCAGAAAACAATTCAGCAACCGGCCTTTACGGGATTTCACTTTGATAAAATGGCCGGATCACTTTTCCCTTTTCTCTTTGTCACCATCGCCTGTGGCGCCTGCTCTGGCTTTCACGGGCTCGTCTGCTCTGGCACAACCTCTAAACAAATTGATAAAGAATCTCATCTTCACCCAGTGGGCTATGGGGCGATGCTCGCCGAGGGTTTTGTTGCACTCATAAGCTTGAGTATTATTATGATGATGGCACCCAGTGAAGTCAGCGGACTCAAACCAGGCTCTATTTACGGCCGAGGGATTGGAGAATTTCTCACCCTTATTATTGGTAAAGAAAATCTTCCTTTTGCTATCACATTTGGGGCCATGGCCTTTTCTACTTTTGTTTTTGATACTCTGGATGTTTCAACTCGACTTGGACGTTACTTACTGGAAGAACTTTTAGGTGTCACAGGAAAGATAGGAGCACTGCTGGGGACTCTTCTGACAATTTTACCGGCCTCACTTATTCTCTTAAATACAAAGTCTGGCATGTGGGCGCAATTTTGGACACTCTTTGGAGCTGCCAATCAATTGCTAGCGGCCCTTACACTGCTCGTCATATCTGTATGGCTGCATAAAAATAAGCGACGACTTGCTTTTACTCTTGTGCCTATGATTTTTGTTCTTATCACCACTTTAGTGGCGCTCTTTCAACTCGCCCGCGTGAACTGGGAGAAATCCCTTGGCGTTGATCTTTCTCTCATGAATTCTCTGATGTCATTAGGGCTCATTATACTCGCCCTATATTTAGTGGGATCCTCCCTAAAAGAGGTCCTTAAACAAAAGGCAAATTAATTTGAGCATTCTCAATATGTTTTTTGGCCACTGACAAAAGAGTTTCAAGATGAAAGGGTTTCTGCATAAGAAAAACTCCTTCAGGTAAAATTTGATCCTCTTTTAATGCATAGGCAGAACTAAAGGCCACAGGTATCGTTGCAAGAGTGGTAGGATGATTTTTTTTCAAGTAAGCAACAAATTCAAGACCATTCATTTCAGGCATGAAGTAGTCCAAAATGATAAGAGCTGGCCAGTCTTTCACATCCATTACCTCTAGGCTTTTGAGGGCAATGCGAGGGTTCTCAAAATTAAGTGTTTTGTATCCCTCAAATTCAAGGGCATAACCAATCACATCTCTGACATCTTCATCATCATCAATAATACAGATAGGGTGAAACATTTAAGACTCCATCTTATTTAGTTTAAAACTGAGAACATAATAGTCATTCATTTTTTTTGTTTGAAATCGGGCGCCATAATATTGAAAAATATTTAACCCTAACTCCAGGGGCGATTTTTCCTTCAGAAATGGGCCAAGAGAAACACCGGGCCCCAAAGAGGAATGCTGAAAAATATTTGAATCAAATGCATTGAGCTTAAAAGAAAGATGCACATCCTTTTTTAAGTTTTTAAATTTAAAATCTAAAACGCCAAACTTTTCAAGTTCATTAAAAAGAATTTTAAAAGCAAAGAAGATTTTTTTTCGATCTCCCTTGAAGGATATACCAGAGGGAATATTTTTATTAAATTTTGATTTCACAGTGAGCTCAGATAGCAATTCACTCAAACAAAACTCATCATGCTTAAGATTCCACTTTTTAACCCGCCATGAACTCAGTTCTAAAAGAAGATCAATAAGACCGCTCATTTTTGTCGATTGGGCTTCAATCTGATCAATCATAAGTTCCAATCTTTTGGGTTCAATCGCCACTTGGCGACTCATCATTCTTTTATAGGCTTGGGCCTGGAGCTTTAAAGCTGTAAGGGGTGTACGAAACTCATGACTGACAAGAGTTAAAAACTCTTCTTGATAAAGGCCAGCATCCGCAAGATCTAAAAGATCCAAAGTCCCCTGTTTCATGAAACAATCTCTTAGCATAAATAGGGAAAAAAGCCAGCCTAGGTAACCTTAAGAATAGCTTAAGATATTGAAACGAAAGAAATTGGTTTATTTAGGGATTATCGATTAGAATAGATAACGGGTGGATTTTAAAGGGATGAAACTATGAATGTCCAAGTACATGAAGTGAGTGTGGAGCAGTTTATCTTAACTCTCTCTAATCTGAAGCAATTTCTTATCAAGGCCGAAGGTTTTGCCAAGGCCAGAAAGTTTGATATGCAGGTGCTTCTCGATACACGTCTTTTCCCTGATATGTTCCCTCTTTCTAAGCAAATCCAAACGGCCTGTGATGCGGCCAAGTTTTGTGGCTCTCGCTTAAGTGATGTTAAAGCTCCTGTTTTTGATGATACGGAAGCAAGCTTCCAGGACTACATCAAGAGAATAGATAAAACGATTGAGTACCTAAAAAGTCTTGATCATGAAGACTTTTTAAAATTTGAAGAGAAAAAGATTCGTTTTCCTTGGAATCCAGGCCAGGAACTTGATGGCAAATCTTATCTCGTCCAATTTGCGATCCCAAATTTCTACTTTCATATCACAACCGCTTATAACATTTTAAGAAGCTGTGGAATTGAACTTGGAAAAGCAGATTTCTTGGGTCAAATCAATTGGCATCGAGCGGGTGAGCTTACTGATCATCCCTAGTCATCATGGCCGCCATATTGAGCTTCGCAATCTCTGCAGCATAATTGTAATTTAGTGAAGAAGGTTTATCACACTCCATGTGATAGCAAGGGGTTTTAGTACTCCAATCTTCAATTGTAAGGAGAGTTGGAACACCGGCGTGAATAAAAGGCACGTGATCACTTCCCCAGGCCCCAATAGTGATTTTAGTTTTAAGTTTTGTATAAGTTGTCGCTAGGGATGAAAACCATTTGGCGAGACTTTCATACTGTCCGTCAGTTTCAAGTTCAACGATACCGTTAGAGTTATACCCCACCATATCCATATTGATTCCAAGAACAATTTTTTTGATCTCACCACTCTTGATTAATTCATTGGCATAATGCTCGGCCCCTAGAAGACCATTCTCTTCACCATTAGTGGCGAAATAGCGAAAAGTACGCTTATTTCCATAATCTTTTAAAGCCCGCGCCACCTCTAAAAGCACGGCCGCGCCACTGGCATTGTCATCAGCTCCAGCAAAGTTTTTTCCCACAGAATCAAAATGTCCAAACAACATGATCACTTCATCAGGTTTGGACTCACCTTTTTTATCGGCCACAAGAGAACAGGCCCCCGCACGGTAACAAAATTCTTTAACCTCTAGACCAAGACCAAGCAAAATTTCTTTAAGCTGAGCAGTCGCACGCTGATTATCAGGAGACCCCGCTTGACGAGACTTGAAGTTGGCGAGCATTTCCACATCTTGCTTAATCCCATTGGCATCAATTCTTGAAACAAAATCTTGAATGACGGAGGATGAAAGTAAAAACTTCTCACCTGAGTAACTAAAATGCTTAACGGAATCAGAACGAACAGGTCTTAAAAACTTTAAAATATGGGCCGGTGCCTTAGCATCCAGCTCCACAAGCCAGAGTCTTCCCTCTTGCTTGATCGTTTTTATGAAGGGAGTAAATTCTTTTACATCATGGGGGTGAGAAGAAATAACTTGATACACAGGTCGAGATGGTGCCGCCATTAAGTGAAGACAAATAAAAAGTGAAAAAAATGAAATTAATGAAA
>CANEVK010000187.1 GCA_947442115.1 Bacteriovoracaceae bacterium
TGGCTGATCTTTTTGTTCTAATTTTCGAGTATTTAAGCTACAATAACTTCAATTATTAAGACTTGTGATGAGGAGTATGTCGTGTCAACGAGTTTAATTGCCATGGGTGTTGCTGCATTTATGGTTATCAATTTAGTAGTAGGTCTTGGCGCTCTAAGTTTATTGTTTGGAACTTTTGAAACTCTTTTCGGAAAACCAAAGCTAACTTTTCTTCGCTCCAGTCAAAATGGAAATATTTTTGCTTTTGGATTGAAGTGGAATTCTGCTAAAGAGCCAGCTTCATTAGACACTATCAGACTTAGACTTTTTAATCCTTTTGGATCTCCCACTCAAGTCGAAGTGAGTAAACCTTTTGGACCAAAAAATTCTAGTTTTGGTGCAGAGGTTGACATGGGTCCAGGTCTTATTGAGCTTCTAGGTGCGAAAGGTTTTGATCAGGCCACAATTCAAGTTGAAATTTGCTCATCAAAAGATGGAGTCGTTTTTCAATTTGATATGAGAGGGCCAAAGTTTAAAAAACTCGTTTTTGATGCTGCCGATACAGTTACAGAATTTGTGTCTAAAAATAATTTAGATGTAAAAAAGAAGTCTGTACCACCGATTGATATCCCATCAAGAAGCTTCATTGCGGATACTGTTCCAGGAAGAGGACCACAGCTTAAAATTGCAACCAATCCCTCTTTTGCAGGTGAATTCTCTGCGGCCCCTGCTGCTGGTGGAGCGGCTGCTGCTGGCCCTGCCGTTGCTAATTTTGCCATGACAAAAGTTTGGATCGAGCCAGGTTGTATCGTTTGTAATGCTTGTGAAGATATCTATAAAGACGTATTCGAAGTTCTTGCCGATACTTGTATCATCCGTCCTAATGCACCTTTAGATGATGGATTAAGAATTCAGGAAGCTGCAGAAGCTTGCCCTGTGGAAGTGATAAAATTTACGAAAGCTGGTTAATAAAAAAGCCCTCGAAAGAGGGCTTTTTTTTGCATTTAATGTTGGAGTTTTTGCCAGATAAGGTCTGTTTGGAAGACCTTCTTGAGACCCTCTTCATTCTCAGTCCAAATATCTTTTAAAGATTCTTTGTGAGTTTTAAGTTCAGGGCATTCAAATGTGAGAACAGGACAATTATATTTTTCAACTCCAAATGTTCCAAGAGAGCCTGGAGTAGGATAGCCAATATCTCCTGCCATTTCATATTTATTAAAACCGTGGAGGAACTCAGCAATATCCTTACAGTTACCGTTGAAATTAAGAATGGGCTTCCATGTATGAAATGAAATGATCATGCCGGGTTTGTATTTATCAAGCATTTTAACCAGGAATTGATTCTCAGGTTCAGACAAAGGCTTAGGCCCAGGGTTGTACTTGGGTTGAGTTTTCTCTGCTGTCCAATCCGCAGTCGGTAAATTGCGATTGAGGTCTACAAGATGTGAGTTGACTCTTGTTTGGGCCCGATAGCCATCTACATTTAATATAGGGATGACGATGATGGGCATATCCTTAAGGGAGTGTTCATTTTTGAGCCAGTTAAAGAGCTCTTTTAAAACATAAACGCCTTCTACTTCATCCCCATGGACACCCGCGAGTAAGAAAAGATGCTTATCTGCTTTTATATCTGTTTTAAAAATAGAAATAGGGTGACCCTCAAGAGAATGGCCACTTTCAAGTTCCGAAAAAATCATAATTGTTCTCGATGAAGATAAACAGCTGCTTGTCCAGGTGTTTCCTCAACCTCCACTTCAATACTGGTAAAAGTATATTGATACTTTTCCATAACTTTTAATCTGATCTGATCACAAATATAAATCGCGAGTCTCTCTGCACTGGTATTTAAGATCGGAAGCAGGAGCGTATCGGTCATAGGGATTGAAAAATAAGACTCATCTGGCGTTTGAATGACGTAGTTTTTATTTTCAGTGAAAATTTTTAAAAATTTATTATCACGAGGTATCAGGAGTTTGTGATCAAGAGAATCACAGATTTCACGAACAATAGGTTTAATGTTAAGAAAATCAAAAACCATATCATCGGCCAGGTCTGGAGCTTCTCCTTTAACCTGAACACGATAATTGTGCCCATGCAGAGGCTCCCTTGTCCCATTTTCAAAAATCATGAAATGCGAGGATGCAAAATTAAAATATTGCTTATAGACTTTAATCGAAAAGCTTGGACTCAACGGATGATCCTGGTTTTAAGTTTTTACCGTGATTCAAAACATACTTCCCTGACTCAATATTGGCAAAGGGAAAGAGGCGTTTTGGTGATGCGTCAAAAGGTTTGTCCATGAAAAAAAAATATTTAAAGTCCCTTGATTCTATTGAAAAATGGGTTCAAAAAAATGTTGAGAATGCTGAGGATCTAAAAGCTGCCTTTGCATTAATAAGATCAAAAATTGCTGACTTTAACGAACTTGTCCCTGAGAAAGATCCTGAGCAACTGCCGCCTCCTTTGGAAATCTCCGATGATCCTCAGGCCATCGCCCTGTATGCTGATGGGGGGTGTCGAGGGAATCCTGGGCCTGGTGCCTTCGCCTTCGTCATTCAGGAGCACGGTGGGGAGATTCTCGCTGAAGGAATGGAGTTTGAGTCCCATACGACCAATAACAAAATGGAGCTTTCAGGCGCCCTCAAGGGACTCCATGAGTTGCTTGATGTTTTAGCGTCCAAGGGAAGAGAGCCACTCCTGACAAAAGTTAAAGTGGTTACTGATTCTAAGTATGTTGTAGAAGGAATGAAAACTTGGGTTCAGGGCTGGAAAGCTCGTGGCTGGAAAAAAGCTGATAACAAGGTTCCAGAGAATATTGATTTATGGCAGGCCCTCGATAGGATACGTGAAAATTTTATGTTGGTTGAATGGATGTGGGTTCGAGGTCACGATGGGCATCCTCAAAACGAATACTGTGACCGTAAGGCCAATGAGCTCATGGATGATCGCTCTCATTCTTAATTTGATTTTATTATTCACTCGGCTTGAGGCCTGCGAGTTTAATTCGCAAGTAAAGTCCGTATACTCTTTATCTGCTCCGGTGACGGAAATCCTCTCTCAATTTATTTTGCTAAAAAAGCCTGAGGTTAAGGGCATTTCTATTTTTCATCCCATTAGAGTCTCGGATTTTTCGGGAGAAATACTTCCTGGGGGCATTTTTCTAGGCCAAGGAGTCTTAGCAAAAATGAAGGGGTCCATCGTTTTTTATGATGAAAGTTTTGAATTAAAAAAAATGTTCACATTAAATCCAGACATCACTCCGATTGAAATTAAAACGAGAAATCTTACGCCGCCACAGGTCCTCAGTGAAGTTGAGTTGAAGCTTGGGCCCCATGTGAAGGGCTGCGACTGGAAAAAAACTCAAAAATTAATGCAGGAAAAGTTAAAGAGAATTTCAACTCTTATAGTAAAGCATCCGTACATTTTATTTTTTCTTGGCCATCCTCAAGAAAAGAAGTGGCCTGCAACTTTGATGGTCAACGATGGCATCGTGAAATGGTTAAAGGATAAGAATTTAGTAAAAACTTTTCCTTCTCAACTTTCCTATGTTCAGTGGTCTTCAAAAATGATGCGAGAAGTGCCACCAAATCATTTAAAAGTTGGAATCAAAGATTCAGGACGAAGTTTTGAGACTAAGATTGAGAAATTGTCTGATGGAATAAAATTAACGTATCCCGGTGCTTTAGTTCCAGGATACGGCCAGGTAGATGGGCTTATTTATCTTTTTGAAAATCTTAACATCTAATTATTTTTGTTTTGAGTGCTTATTCACAATGGCTTGCGCCATCTTTTTCATCCTAAAAAATTCTTCCGTTGTACTGATACTTCCATTCTCTTTAACAATTGTCTTCATCTCCTCAGCTTGTTCAACTCTTGCATTCGATGGCGGATGAGAAGACATGGCATCGGCCAGGCTAGACATCATCGCGTTTTGATTCTTCTTAGATTGTTTTTCGAGGGCCAGTAATTTTTTATAAAAATCACCAACATATTTTTTATCATAACCTGTTTTCACAGCATACCTGAATCCAACTCGATCAGATTCAAGCTCATCTTCTTGTGAGTTTTTCATAAAACCATATTTTTGAACCATAAGTCCCGCAACTGCTCCTCCACCAGCACCATAAAGGGTGACCTTGGCCAGGCACTCTTTATCTCCTTCTGCGCACAGTTTTTTACCTAGTAAGTAGCCGGCCGTTCCACCTAGGGCGGCGCCAAGTCCGCCAAAAAGAATTGATTTTTTCTGCTCTTTTTTGGCCACATACATTCTCTCTGCCGTATGGCGGGCCACCACATGACCAATTTCATGGCCAAGGACTCCAGCAATTTCGGCTTCAGTATCGGCCATGGCAATAATGGGGGCCGTAATAAAAATGCTTCCAGCAGGAAGAGCAAATGCATTGACTTGAGCAGAGTCTACGGCCGTAAATTGATAGGTGTAAGGAGCATTGTGAAGTTTATTGGCGTCAACAATCTTCTGACCTAATCTTTCGATGTATTTTTGGAGTTCTTGATTTTGAACTGGAGGAAAATCTTTTTTCATTTCGACCAATGCTTCTTTTGTTAATTGTTTTTCCTGCTCAACGCTAAGCTCAGCGACTTGACCACGATTATCTCCCTCACGATGGCGATCAGAGGTCTTTGTGGTGGAGCAGGCGGTGAAAAGAAAAAAGCTAAAAAGCGCAAGAGACAGAGCCTTAAATCCAGTCATATAATTCCTCTTAGTATGATGATCAATTGAAGATATATTATGTGAAGTGAGATAAATCTCCAAGAGCTATGAAAATTGAGTTGAACGATCCTTTATTCTTGCCCCATTGCAGCTGTGAAATCAGTTTAGTCTTACGTCCCGGTGAGGGAGTTTTATTGAGTGGTGAGAATGGGATTGGAAAATCGACTCTTCTCAACCGCTTCCATGAAATTTTAAAACCTGAAAAAACCGCTTATCTTCCCCAGAAAGAATTAGATTTTTTTTTTGATCGGACGTTGGGCAAATTAAAAAAAATATTTCTCGATGCTAATCAATCTCAACTTGATAGTGAATTATTCGAGACATTATGGTCTCTGTTCCAGCTCAATTTAAGAGAAGAGAGAAAGCTCTCCCAGCTCTCTGGTGGTGAGGCCCAGTCTCTTAAAATTTGTTTAACATTATCAAAAAAAGCAGATAATTTTTTATTAGACGAGCCTTTTCAATTCTTAGATCAATCGAGGCGTGAAAAACTAACTGAATTTATCTTAGAACTTCAGGCAAAATTAAAAAATATCATTCTCGTCGAGCATCATTTGAATCTGCCTCTTAAAGAGTGGAGAACTTTGAAACTCATCAATGACCAAGGTGTTTTAAAGCTAGGAGATTCATGGAGTACTTAGCTTTACGAATGGGGTGTAGCTTTCTTGTGGGCTGTTTACTCTCTCAAGGAGGGAGTCTTGTTCAATGGGGAACTCGAAATATTCTTGCTGGACCATCAACCCTGGGGATGGATGGGGTCGCCATTTTATGGTTAATGTTGTTTCATTTACTAGGAACCTTTAATTCAAATCTCATCTCTGGGCCCACCATACTTTTAGCGGGAATTGTCTTTTTCACAGGGGTTGGCTGGTTATTTTCAGTCAATTTAAA
>CANEVK010000188.1 GCA_947442115.1 Bacteriovoracaceae bacterium
CCTAACATATTGGAAGAGATACGTACTTCGGTCACAATATCTTTAAGATGAATCTTTGTTTCTGAATTGATTCCAGAAATTTCATTGTAAGGCATCACCATACAATGAGAGCCTTGAATCGCAACAACTTCTCCTAATGAACGCTCACCATTTTCAGCAATAAATTCGACATTACTCCCAAGCACGGCACGTGGAACTGCTGCCTCGTAAACCATCCCTCGAGAGGAAACGATTTTACCTATTTTTTCGTAAGGAATTTTATTCTCTATATGACGGAGGATCTGAGTAAGATTAAGATTCTCACTCATGCTTTAAAACCTGCTCAAAGATTTTATCGATGTTTTGGAAAACCCCTTCCATCGATCCATCAATTAAGCCGTTCTCAGACTCTAAGATGATACCGGGATGATTTATCTCAGGGACGATCTCAATCCGGACATTAGACAGCTGACCAAGTTTTGACTCTACCATCTGAACAACATCAGGCATTTGATTAAAATTTTCTCTTCCCACTTTAATAATAAGATTTTTTCTGACATTTAATTCTAAGAGAAGTTTTTCTAAAAGAGTCGTCAAATATGTTTTTTCATCTATTTCTTTAAGAATAATCCATTTCGTAAAGCGCTTGACGAATTCATAGATATCATGACGATTATGATCAACGAGATGAGTAAATTGCGAATTGAGTGATGTTATCGTCTCAGAAAAATCGTCAATTTTTTGGGTTAATTGATGTTGAAATTCTGCCAGAGCTTCTGCTTTTCCTTCTTCACGCCCTCTTTCTAGACCCTCTTTAACAGCATCCTCGTAGGCGGTCTGCAATCTTATTTCAACCTCATGCTGGACTCTCGTTTCAAAATCAGATTGCTCCTGCTGAGAAAGTCCTCTCGATTCACGAACAACACCATCTATTTTAAATTGATTTTTTTTCTCGTAGGTACGCTCTTTTCTAAGTGCATCCTGAGATATTTTTTCTTTTTTAAAAACTTCTCCATTTAACTCATTAAAGTTAAAGGATTTGAAGTCAGAATGATTATTGACTGAAGACCCCTGAAGGTCAGCAAATTCAAAACTCTTAATCTCAGATTCACGATATTTCTGCATTGATCAATCCATCCTTTAGACGAAAGCGTCGCCTTCGCCACCTCTAGAGATAAGCGCTTTACCTTTAGCTTCAAGATCTTTAAGCTGCTGAACAATCTCCTGCTGCGCCTTCTCGACGTCGGAAACCTTCGTCGGTCCCATGGCATCGAGATCTTCTTTAAGAAGTGTCGCTGCACGGTTGGACATATTCTTGAAGAGTTTTGAGCGAACTTCATCCGGTGCTGTTTTAAGAGCAGTGCAAAGTTTGGTATTATCAACAACTTTAAGAAGCTCCTGAATACCTCGATCATCCACAAAAATCATATCTTCGAAGACGAACATTAATTTACGGATTTCTTCTGCAAGTTCAGGATCTTTCTCCTCAACTCTCGCCATAATATTTTTCTCAGAATTTTTATCCATCAAGTTCAACATGTCTGCAATCGGTTCAACACCACCAAGCTGTTGTGTATCAATTGAACCAAGTGTTGAAAGTTCTGTTTTAAGAACATCATCAAGCTGAGCAATAAGCTCAGGAGAGACGAAATCAAGATTGGCCACACGAAGAACAACTTCGGCCTGAAGTCCTTCAGGCAGCTTCTTTAAAACATCTACTTTTTTCTCCACCGGCAAGTGAGCACAAATAAGTGCAATTGTTTGAGGATGCTCATTAATAAGAAAGTTCGCAAGAGTTCTTGTATCAACAAGTTCAAGTGATTCAAGAGTATTATTACTGCCAACATCAATAATTTGACCGAGTAACTGTTTCGCACGATCCTCACCAAGAGTTCCAAGGATAAATTCCCTTCCCTTATTTTCTGAGAAGAGTAAATCTGCATCTTCATTTATCGCGGAGTAAAATTCTTCAAGTACTTTTTTAACCATCCAAATAGGAGATTTTGAGATAGTCGACATGGTATTAATCATGCGTTTTACATCATTATCTTTCATGTGCTTGAAGATAACTTTTGTCGTCGTTGGCCCCAGTGCAGACAATAAGATAGCTGCTTTCTCTTGACCAGAAAGCAAGGCATACTGAACATCTGGTTCTAAACTTTTTTTCTCCTCGGCCACGAACTTACTCCTTAAAACATCTTATATTTAAATTAAGCTATTTCTTTTTGTCCGTCAGCAGAATGAATCATTTCATGCACGACTTGCGCGGCTTTTGCAGGATTTGCCTCTACAAGTGAAATGATTTTCTCTTTTAGCATATTACCCTCAATCTTTTCAGGATTGAGTTTGTCTTCAATCGAAGGCAAAACATCTTCTAGGCCAGGGAGACGCTGATTGGCCTGAATTTTTTCCAATTCCTCAATCGTCTTTGGAAGAAAATCTTCGATCGATTCAACTGAGTTTTCTGTAAGCCACTGGATGAATGGACGCACAACCATAAAGAAGAAAAGAGAGATAATGGCACCAATCATGAGATACTTAGTGATATTCTTCATGAGTTCACGATTCTCACGTGCTCTCATGATAGCTTCCATTTCTGCAAGATCTTCTTTAGCAAACTCCATGTTTTTTATAACAAGCTTATCACCACGAGTTGTGTTGATTCCAAGTGAGCTGGAAACAATCTGTTGGAAGTTTTGCAACTCTTCTTCTGTCCATGCCTGATATTTTGTTACAGGAATACCTTCCTCGTTAACCATTGGTGTTCCATCTTTGGCAAGGACTGGAACCTTTTTACCATCAACCATCACCGCCACTGACATATTAGATATTTCAGCTGTTGGCTTTTTTGATTTTGTCACTACAGTTGGAACCGCCATGTTTTTAGTGACAAGTGATTTATCGACATCATTTCTTGTTTCAGGAATTCCAGGTTGCGGAGTTTCACCAGGAAGATTTGATCTTGCTCCTGGTATACCTTGAGGAGATGGTCTTACCCCAACCATTTTTTGCTCATTTCTAACTTCGCAGACGACTGCTGAATTTTCTCCATCATAAGTTGTCTGAGTTTCTATTTTCTCAGTAAAATCCATTTTAAGAGCAACTTTAGCAATAACTTTTCCTTCACCGATCACTCGCGAAAGTATTTCTTCAACTTTCTTTTCGTATTGAGAATTAAGCTTTGTTTCAAGTGCAATTCTATTTGCTGTTTCTGTCGACATCTGATCGCCATCGTTTTCAGACAGCTTCTTACCTCTGGAATCAATGACCACAACATTATGAGATCTCATTCCATCAACAGAAGAACTTACAAGTGACTGCATCCCTTTAATCTCATCCGAAGTCATTGTTACACCACGCTCAACATCTAACACGACGGAAGCACTTGGTGGCTTTCTTTCCGAGACAAACGGTGAAGATTCAGGTATCGAAAGGTGAATTCGGGCACGAGTAACACCCTTAATATGCATGATTGTTTTTACTAACTCACCTTCTAGAGCACGCTGCTTATTTATTTTTTGAACAAATGAAGTTGTACCAAATGATTGTTTATCAAAGACTTCATACCCAACAGTGCCGGTAAAGTTGACACCTTTTTTCGCAATTTCAAGACGCCATACTTCAACCATGTCCTCTGGAACAAGTATGGTCTTTCCGTCGTCACGCACTTGGTATCCAATCTTTCCTTCTTCAAGCATTCGAGCAATGACTGCTGAATCTTCTTTCGTAAGATCAGTATAAAGAACTTTGTAGTCCGTTTTACCTGCCCAAATGATGATTCCGGCCATCAAAGCGATGATGAGACCAGCAATCCCGATAAGTCCAAGTCTTCTAGTCATATCGAGTGACTTAAAGAAATCAACGAAGTTTTGAATTGTTTGACTAACGAAGTTATTCAACTGAATCCTCCTGATTCTCGCTTATCTAATCATCCTAACTAGATTTGCATTTTCATAATTTCACGGTAAGCATCAATAACTTTTGTTCTTACCTGATTCATTGTTCTAAAAGCTATATCCGCTTTCTCAACAGCGAGAAGCGTTTCATGTAAATTTTGACTTTCTCCACTCGCAAGCTTTTCCATCGCAACATTCGCTTCTTGTTGAAGAGAGTTCACTTTGCCTATGGAGTCTTGAAGAAATTCTCCAAAAGTTTTTGTCTCACCAGTTTCACCAACAGAGGGGGCGCCCTCAATATTAAATTTATTATTTGAAAAATCATTATCAACTGATCGGCTCCAGCCTCGAGCATCAGCATTTCCAAGAGATTTTTGAAAACTAGTAATGTCTTTAATCGCCATAAACTATTCCTTAGTTACCACGGCCTATTTCAAGCGTTTTCATCGCCATCTGCTTTGTCGTATTTATCGCAGTGACATTTGATTCATAGGCCCTTTGGGCCTCAATCATATTGGCCATTTCAACCATGGGATTAATATCCGGCATGGCCACATACCCTTCTGAATTGGCATCAGGATGAGTTGGATCATGCTTATAGACAACCTTGTCTGAGTGAACAACCTCAGTGGCATGAACAGTTTGAGCATTCTCGGCCAGCTCGCCTTCAAGAATTTCTGAAAAAGTTTCTCTTTCAGGCTCTGAACCAAAAACAACCTCTTTACGACGATAAGGACCACCTTCAGCAGTCCTGGTTGTCTGGGCATTGGCAATATTAGAAGAATGGGCTTCCATTCTTTTTCTTTGAGCTGCCAAACCGCTTGAGCTAATTCTAAGACTTGAGAGTAAATCCATCTTTTATTCCCTTTATTTCTCAGAATTGATGGCGTACTTCATCATACCCATCTTTTTATTAACTAGTTGAACCAAGGCATCGTACATGAGTTTATTCTCTGCCATGCGGGCCATCTCGGCTTCCACATCAACAGTGTTTCCATTTTCAGAAACGACACCATTTGGATCATCATAAATTTCAGGCTCTAAATTATTGAAGCCACCATTTCCCACATTGTGATGACGTCCATCAGTCACATTCATTTGCATTTTCCCATCAACGTCGAGGGCCCTTGCCAGAGCTTCCTCAAAATCCATCTTTTTCGCCTTAAAACCAGGCGTATTCGCATTCGCTACGTTGGAGGTAATGAGCTCTTGTCGCATCTCTCGAAAATTGAGAGCTGTTGTCAGGGCCTTGAGTGTTTTGTCATTCACATCCATGTGAAATTGCCTCAATAATTTAAAATCTTATTATCGTAAATTGATAAAGTAAGCTGCACCCTCACCTCTGTACTCATTGATTTTATTTCTCAAAGTACGAATCGAGACACCAAGAATTTTTGCAGCTTGTGTACGATTCTCAGATGTGTGAACGAGAGCTTTTTTGATTAATAATTTTTCAGCATCTTTCAAAGACATTAACTTGAAACCATCTTCATCCACTTCATGTGAAGTTGCTTCAATTTTACGCTCACCATTCTCAATAGCAGCAAGGTCTAAAGTCTTGCCTTGCATATTTGAGAGTGTTTTACGAATGAATGAACGAAGCTCAACGAGATTATTACTCCAGTTGTAGTCTGTAAGTTTACGGGCAGCTTCTTCACAAAGCGTAAGATCGCCAGCAGATGTTTCATTGGCAAACTCATTAATGAAATGACGAGC
>CANEVK010000189.1 GCA_947442115.1 Bacteriovoracaceae bacterium
CCTGTGGCAGTAAAAGGGTCTAGTTTTTTACCAGGCTATGTTGTGGGGAGTGGTGGGGATTCCTATAAGCTTGTTTTTACGAAGTAAGTCTATCCTCTTGGCTTCATAGACTCAAGACTTTAAAAGGGAGCTGATTCAAGGTTAGGAGAAATAATCCGATAAGATATTAAATTTTAAAGAAGATGGAATGTAATCAGAATTTTACTTTTTCTTCTTTTCGGGGAGATATTGAAAAAAGTATTCATCTTGGGATTTCTCTTCGCCTCATCTTATGCATTTCCTAAAAATGAGATGATAAGAATTTTTGATCAAATAGAAAAAGCATCATCTGGAAATGTTGATACCGATTGCGCAGATACAGATGAATCAAAAAAGTGCACGCTTATTTCCAATCCAGAAATACCCAGACCGATTGATTTCATTTCTCCACAAGATGGTGCGCAAAATGGTGAAAATTTTATGGGGGGAGATCTTGATTTATTCTGGGCGCAATCAATAACAGGAGCAGATTTAGCTAGAGACCTTGTTGATGGAATGGAGGAGTCTAAAGATAAAAAAGTCCCGGTGGCCGTGATTGATTCTGCGGCCCACTTTGATGCACTCGATGGAATTCCGTCTGAGAATATAAACCGCGAAGTTTCTACATTCTATCAATGTAAAAATGAAATAGATTGTTTACGTATTGGCCCGAATCATGGAAATAGTGTGGCCAATCTTATCGCCGGTAAAAAAGTTGGGGGAATTTCTCCAGAGAAAGTCATACTCTCTATGAATTCATCTTCAGGTAATCAATCTGACTCAATCTCTGATAATTATGTGAGAATTTTTACTAATTACGAAAATAACTCCAATCCGATTCCTAAATTTATTAATAGCTCACAAAGTTGGAACGATACAAACGGACAAATTCCAAAAAAATTAGCTGAGATGAATGCAAAGAATGGTGGAACAGGCCCTATCATGGTCACCATTTCACATAATAGTTACCCAGAGCCAGTTGAAGAAGCTAAAAAAAATCCCCACAGTATTCTCGTCGGTAATTCTTCTATTTGGGGAACGTCGGTAGGAAGTTCTCAAGAAGATGAGGATGTTGTCATTAGTGCTCCAAGTGATGAGTGGGTGCTCTCCGCTGGCCGAAACGATTCAGGAAAACTTATCTATAATTCTCATGGTGGCACTAGTAATGCTGCTCCACAGGTCACAGGGGCCTTGGCGAATGTTGCTCTTTTAAAACCAGACCTTACCCGGGATCAAAGTATTCGTCTTCTTAAGAAAACTGCCTACCCATCTTATGTTTCAGGTAATAAAAATGGCGCTGGTGTCTTGAACAGCTATAAGATGGCAAAAGTTTTGGCAAAAATAGTCACTCAATGTAAATCATCAAAAGACAAATCAAAATGTGAAAATGATCTTCTTGCTCAAGACTCTACTTTTGAATTTCCAGATGAGAGGAAAAAGAAAAAAGAGATCCTCGAAAACGCGAAATCACTTTTGCAAAATATTAATAATGTGACAGATCAATGCGGTCTTGTTCAAAGCAGATTCAAAGCTTTACGAGAGATGAGTTTACTTTTTCCTGATGATATTGAAATAGCTGAAATGATGGGAAATATTTATAAAGCACAAGGATTAAAAACCTCTGCTCGTTTTTATGAGGGTCTCGTTGCTCACGGAAAAAAACCTCCCTTATCTGCATATGATTGGCTTCTATCACAATGGAATACAATGACTGATTATGAAAAAGCAAATTATGCTTTATCTATCAGGAAAATGAATGGAGGGGAATTAAGCTCCCTGATTGATAAGCTAACCAATCCTCAAACAAAAATCCCCCCTTCCTTTTGGCAGAATCTTCTTTTTAAGTTTCAATCAGTAGTCAATCCAATCATGACAGATGATCAACATATGAAACTATTGTGTATTGTTAAGGATCAACCTGAGCGAACAGAAAAATTTAATAAAGATTTGAATCGCTACATTAAAAAACCAGAAACAAAAGCCTTATACGATAAATGTCCCAATCCTTAAAAAGATTGAAAAGGTACGTGACACCTTTCATTTCTAATCCCGCGTAGCGGTCCAGTACTTTGAAAGTAATTTATGGTCAGTATGAATGTTTTTAAAGCCGCTGTCTGCTAGGCTATTTTTTGCATCCCAGAGAGTGTAGTCTTTATAGAAAGGCTCATGGTAGTCCAAAGGAAACCCTTCTAGGACTTGGTTTAATAATGGATCATCATCTTTTTGGATAGAGTCACAGATCGCGAAAACTCCACCTTTTTTTAAAACACGGTGACTTTCCTTTATGACCTGCTCACGCACAGATCGAGGGAGTTCATGGAAAAGATAAACCGAAAAAACTAAATCAAACTCTTCATCTTTGAAGGGAAGATCTTCACCTCTGGCCTTCACAAATTCAAAATCTCCCTTAAGCCGTTTCTTGGCAGTTTTAAGGTAGGGAGAGGATACATCTGATACAATGTATGATGAGTATTTAAAGCTTTTGGCAAAGTCCACGCTTGCGGTTCCAACCCCTGCACCGATTTCTAGAATACGAATAGGCCTTTCAAAGCTATGTGCTTCTTTGATTTTCTGAATGAGCCTTCTTCTCATGGGTGCTGCCGTACCAGAAAATAAGATCTCTACCTGGTGTTCATAGAGCCTGGCGGAATCCTCTGAGAAGTAGCCGTCTGTTTGGAAATGATAGTTTCGATTTAAATAATCCGGTGTATCGCCTAGATCCTCTTGGTTGATATCGTTTTTAATATTCAGCTTCCTTCGGCGTGAAATTCTCAGAGAGTCCAGGAGAAGTTTTGGTAAATTTTTAACATGATCTCTTGAAGCTTTCGGGATAATGACATCGATAGGATAAATATTGTTGGCGACATTCTCAGCATCAATTTTATGAATTTCAATGACCTGGTTTCTTAAGTATTCAATTAAATCTTTCCGGTTCTCACGGTGGGGCGCTTTCACATAAGGGGAGAAGCTCCGGGAGAGAAAATAGATTATTCTATATTCAAGGGTATAAATAACTGTTTTAGTAAGGTTGAATGAAAGGACAGATCGTTCAATAAAATTCTTCATGCTTTAAGTATCTCTTTTTTTACGAAGAATAAGAAGACTGTTTTAGTTTTGTCTAGAGTCAGAATATTGAATATTTAATCAATGTTCACCCCAAGGATTTCACGCTATGTATAGATATGAAAAATTTATTTTTGCTTTTAGGTTTAGGAGCTTTCATGGGATTACTATCAACTGGCTGCTCATTGTTTGGAAAAGGTAGTGAAGAGCAACCTACATACCAAGTTATCCTGAATGAAGATAATAAAGAAATTAGAAAATACGATAGCTTCATCATTGCCAAAACGACTATTAGTAGCAATTTTAAAGATGCCCAGGGGAAAGGTTTTCGCATCCTTGCAGGTTATATATTTGGAAAAAATAAATCGCAGCAAAAAATTTCAATGACTGCTCCTGTGATGACGGTACCAGCTGATAAAGAAAATTGGACGATGACGTTCAGTATGCCTTCAAAATTTACGATCAATACTTTGCCAACTCCAACGGATGAAAGAATTAAGATTGAAAAAGTAGAGCAGAGGCTTTTTGCAGCAATAACCTATTCTGGTCTTTGGGATGAATCTAAGAATGAGGAGCAGGCGAAGAAGCTGAAGGAATGGCTCAAAAAATACCCTGAGTATGAGCTCATCTCTCCTGCGATGTTTGCGGCCTACAATCCACCATGGACAATTCCCTTCTTGCGGAGAAATGAAATGCTCATTGAGCTTAGGATGAGAAAGAATGTGGAATAAAATTTTAGATGCGAGTATCTTTTGGAGTTTTGACCTCTCAGGATATTTGAGGCATGAAAAAGATTTTAATGAAGCCTATTCTTTTCCAAAGGAGAGTCGCGCCTTAATTACCGGTGGAACGTCTGGCATAGGTCAGGCAGCGGCATTAGAGTTGATCAAGCAGGGAGTTCAAGTCACGATCACTGGTCGAAATTTGATAAGGGGTGAAGCTCTTGAGAAAAGTTATCCTGATCTTAAATTTAAGCAAATGGATATGGCCGAATGGTCAGATTTTGATGCTTTAGTTAATCAAGTTGATCCTCTAGATTATTTAGTGCTGAATGCGGGGGGGATGCCTGAAAAATTCAACACAAATAAGCAAGGAGTTGAACTCCAGTTTGCTTCACAACTCTTTGGCCACTATATCCTGACTCATAAATTAGTGCGTGCTGGAAAACTAAAATCAGGGGCGCGAATTGTATGGGTGACGAGTGGTGGAATGTATCTGAAAGCCTTGGATATTAAGACTATTTTCAAGAATCAGAAATATAACAAAGTGGATACTTATGCCAACGTCAAGCGGGCCCAGGTCACACTTTTGCCTTTCTTTAAAAAAGAATTTCCGGATCAGATCGTAACTGCCATGCATCCTGGTTGGGCGGCAACACCTGGAGTGGATGAAGCGATTCCTGAGTTTGCTAAAAAAATGTCAGGCCGTCTTCGAACACCCCTTCAAGGAGCAGATACAATTTTATGGCTTCTCAGTACGAAAAAAAAGATTGAATCAGGCGAGCTTTATTTTGATCGAAAAAAAGTGAGTCCACATTTCTTTTGGTTTACAAAGAAAAGTTCTACTCAAAGTAATAAACTTCAAGAGTTATTAAAAAAACAATTAATTGACTTGTAGTTTACATTAATTAGGATCTCAACTCTTTAGATGACTTATCATCTTTTTATATAAGCCTGAATTTTGTTGGCGAGATTTTCTAAAACTTTCATCTTATCTCCCTTTCTTAGGCACAAAGGTGAAACTTCATTTTCATTCATAAGAGCTCATTAGGCCTATTTAATAAGCTTCTTTGAGAAATGGTTTCAAGGACGATATTCGCTAAATTGACTGCGTCTTTTGGTGTTGCCCAAACATTTAAAGCAGTAAGAAAGCTTAAAAAAATTGTATAAATGACAAAACTCATCACACTATTTTGCCATTCAATACCACCAGGATCAATCAATCTCGCGCCATTTAATCTGGCCAGGTTATTGTAATTTCGTCATAGGCTTTAATTGGCAATAAAATTTTATGAATATTGTACTTAGAATGAATCCCCAATAGACATTAAGGTTCCAGTCCCAGGCCAAGATTTGAGTGTTGATATAGACACCACTCATCCCAACGGCATAGGCTCCAACGACCACGGCCGGTGTAAGCCTATACATGAACCATTTTTTCAAAATAACTTTTGTAGCAAAAAGGGCGAGAAGCGATCCGCCTGTCCAAGACTGAGCTCTTAAGCCTAAAAGGAGAAGCCCATCACTTTTTGAAGCAATGAGTGCAACGGTTAAAATGAGAGAGGCAATCACAATTGAATCAATGAAACTATAAAATTTCATTTTTTTAGCATCACGATTTGGAAAGATGTCATTGTATAAAGTGGCACACAAAGCATTAATTGTGGAATCCAAAACACTCATCGTAGCAGCTAGAACACCTGCAACCATGATCCCTCTAAGTCCTGTAGGGAAGTAGTTGACAATAAAGTGAGGGAAGAGGTGATCAGCATTGGGTACAGA
>CANEVK010000190.1 GCA_947442115.1 Bacteriovoracaceae bacterium
ATTCAAGGTCTAAAAATCTTTGGAACTACTGAGAAGAAAACCTCGGTCATTTCATTCGGAATTGAAGGCATACATCCTCATGATATTGCCTCACTCATTGATAAGGAAGGTGTTGCTATCCGAACTGGACATCATTGCGCCCAACCTCTCATGAAATTTTTTAATGTACCGGCCACTTGTCGGGCCTCTCTATCGGTTTATAACAACCAAGAAGATATAGATCAGCTTTATCAAGGTCTCTTAAAGGTAAAAAAGTTTTTTGAATAAAAAATGGATAAAAATATGACGAATGAAAAATTAGAAATCACTATTCAGCCCACTCCAAACCCGAATGCCCTTAAGTTCATACTCAACAAAGATGTGAAGACGGATGGAAAAGTCTCCTTTAAAACGCCCCAAGACTGTAAGGACATTCCTCTTGCTGCTTCTCTTTTTGACCTGAGAGGGGTTGATCAGATTCACTTTTTCCAAAATGTCGTCACGATCTCAAAATTTAGTTTTGAAGATTGGGACTCCCTAGAGCCTGCTGTGCAAACATGTATTGAAAACTTTATTGAGGATCACGATCCTAACTTTAAAGTCTTTGATCCTGAAGCCGATCGCAGATCAAGCCTCACTCCAGAAATGCAGAAGATTGAAGAGATTTTAGACAAGAGAATCAGGCCAGGACTCCAAGGTGATGGAGGAGATCTCATGGTTAAAGACTTTAAAGACAATGTCTTGATTGTAAAATACCAAGGGGCCTGCGGGACATGTCCAAGCTCAACCACGGGAACTCTAGAAGCGATTCGATCTATTTTGAGAGATGAGTTCCATCCAGAAGTTGAAGTCTATTTGGCGCCAGAGGTTTAGAGCTTACCAGTCTTTTGGCCGGTAATAACTCCACATTTTTTCATGGAGACTTCCCGGTGTTGGACGGTATTGGTAACTAAACTTACAGCGGGCCGGCAATGAAATCAGAATAGAGTCTACTCTCCCATTGGTTTTCAGGCCGAACAATGTTCCCCGATCATGTAAAAGATTGAATTCAACATAACGCCCACGGCGGTGGAGCATGAAATCCTCATCATCTGGTGTCCATGTCTCGTGCATTCTTTTTTTAACAATGGGAAAATAACTTTCGATAAAATGCTGAGAGAAATGCTTAACTAAATTTACATCTTTTTGGGTATCACCTGTATTGAAGTGATCAAAGAAAAACCCCCCAATCCCGCGCATTTCTATCCCACGATGATGGTTATTAAAATAATCATCACATGTTTTTTTCATGGGAGCATAGTGCTCACCCAAAGCTTTCTTCCATACACCGTGAAAGTAAGCAAAATCCTCTTCATACGGATAGTAAGGTGTCAGGTCCGCTCCACCACCAAACCAGAATTTATCACCCTGGTGAATCATCCTGAAGTTGGCATGAACCGTGGGAATTTTAGGATTTCTTGGATGAATAATAAGTGAGATTCCGGCCGCCCACATCTCATCCCCGCTGCCTTGCAAATGCTTGGCAAACTGTGGATCAATTTTACCAAAAACGCACGATGTATTAACTCCTGCATTTTCGAAGAGATCACCAGTAAAGGCACGAGTGATACCACCGCCCCCAGGCCCTCCAGCATGATCTGTTCTTTGCCAAGGATCTTCAATAAGCTTGAGCTCACTATCCATTGACAGCATTTCTTGAGTAATTAACTCTTGCAAGGTTTTTACATGGTAATGAAAATCAGCTTTTAACTCATCTAGATGCATCATAAAATTCCCAAAAAAAGGAGGTGTTTCTTGCGAGTATTACACTTGAAAGTTACAATGAAAATGATTTTAATCATTTTCAAGGTTCTATCACGTGATACTAAATTTTATTTCAAAATCAATTCGCTCTATTGGACTTTTTTTTATTATTTTTTTTGCCGTGTATAGTATTTTTACTTCTCTCTTCATACAGAATATACATTCGGACTCGATCGGCTACAGATTTCTCAATTACATCAATTCTTTCGAAAATAGATTTTATGATTACAGATTAAGAAATAACTTAAACAATACGCCCGTAAGTAAAGATATTAGCCTTTTAAAAATTGATGATTATTCCTTGAATAAAATTGGAACTTGGCCAATTCCAAGAACTGATCATGCACGCATGATTAATCAATTGAGAAATTTTGGAGCAAAGGTTGTTGCACTTGATATTATGTATCCTGAAAAAGCTCCAGTCTGTGGCAATGATTCTCCAGATCAAGTTCTCGTCAAGGCTTTTAAAGATTTTCAAAACGATGATGGTAAAAGAATATTCTTGGCCTACTCAACTGGAACGAATAAAGAAGATTCTCTTGAGACATTTCCGGATGAGATGCTTAATGATACGGTAGATGTTTTTAGTGCTCCTAATGTCAATACAGCTCATAGGACATTGGGACGATACACTTTCCCGAATGACCTTTTTGTTAAATCCAATGTCGGACTTGCTTCTATCAGTAAGAGAGAGGATGAAGACGGAGTTTTCAGAAATTATCTCTTGATGCTTAATATTGATACTGTGTATTTTGGCTCACTTGGTTTCAATGCCTGGGAAGCCTTTACAGGTAAAAAGCACCAGATAAAAATTTATCAAGACTCTACAGCTGAATTAAAAACAGATAAAGGAGTCCTTGAAATTAATGATATGGGTGAAGCCAAAATTCGCTTTATAGGTGGTCTAGAAAAATTTGCTCATGTTTCTCTTTTTGACCTTCTCAAAGCTGACAAAAATGATCCTAAAATGTTTGAAGCCTTTAAAGATAAGATGGTTTTTGTTGGATCAACAGCGAATGGGGCCCATGACTTAAGATCTTCCCCAATTGATGCCAAAATGCCAGGAGTTCTTTCACACATGAATATGGCAAACATGCTTTTAACAAATTACTTTTTCAAACCAGTAAATAAATCCATTCAATTTTCTCTTTTTGTACTGGCCTTGGGTCTTATTATCTTTTTTATTGCGCAGTATTTTGGGAGTGCCCTACTCGATTTAGTTGTCATCCACCTGATTCTAGGAGGTGCCTACGCTGTTGATCATTATTACTTCTTTCCTCAGGGATATGAGATCAAACTCTTTTCTTGTTTTTTCTGTTTTATATCCTGCTACACCTGGAATACTTTCTTCAAATTTTCAGAAGCCAGTAAAGAAAAGAAACAAATTAAGGGAACGTTTGCTCGCTATGTAGCCCCGACAATTGTAGACGAGATGCTTAAGGATCCTGATAAACTTCATGTTGGCGGATCAAAAAAAGATATTACTTGTCTTTTTTCAGATGTAAGAGATTTTACTTCAATTTCTGAAGGACTCACGGCAACTGAACTCGCCCACTCACTTAACACGTACATGGGCCAGATGACTGATATTGTTTTTGAAACAAAAGGTACATTAGATAAATATATTGGGGATGCTATCGTCGCCTTCTGGGGTGCCCCCCTTGAAATTGGAAACCATGCCCAGCAAGCAGTTGAGGGAGCGATTCGAATGATTGAACTCCTGCCAACGATAAATGAAGAATTTAAGAAATTAGGAAGACCAGAGTTTAATGTTGGTGTTGGTCTTAATTCTGGTGAATGTAACGTAGGGAACATGGGTTCTGAGAGAATTTTCTCTTACACAGCACTTGGGGATAATATGAACCTTGGCTCAAGATTAGAAAGTCTTTGCAAATACTACGGAACTCAAATTCTCATTTCAGAAAACACTTTGGCCAGGATTGACCAGAAAATGATCAAGGTCCGACCAATTGATAAAGTCATTGTGAAAGGAAGGACTAAACCAGTAGCAATCTATGAGGTCATGCACGGCTGGCACCCTATGACCAAGAACCCTGCCCTTTATGACTATTATCAAACGGCCTGGGGACTTTTTCAGGCAAAAAACTTTCAAGCTGCCATGAATATTTTTGAAGAAATTTTAAAAAGCTTCGATGATAAAGCGACAAAAAGAGTCCTTGCTCTTTGCCAAAGTTATTTAAAAAACCCAGAACTGGCTGGAGCTGATTTTGATGTGACTAAGATGACTGAAAAATAGAACCCCTTTTAAGGTTTTATTGATTCAGCTCGATAGTCACTATCAAAGCACCAGTGCTTCCAAGAAATTTTTCTTGAAACACCACCCTTATCACCATTTGAAAGATTTGGTTGTGAGTAAACAACAATTTCAAACTTCTTGAGAAATTGATCCGGAACATGCCTTATTCCTCTTTCGTTCCAGGAACGACACAGGTAACCACCGTAGTAACGGGCATAATCAACCTTGTCAGACATATTTAAATAAAATTTTCTCCAGTGTTCATTCGGAACTAATGCAGGAAATACTTTGTCTTTAAAACTATAAATATCTCTATCTCCACTTATTAGTTCAATTTCACTGTCATCACCAAGCACAGCAGGTATTTCAACCCAAATGTTATCCATTTTAGGGAAGGGGGCAAACATATTCCATTCTTGGTAGAGGTGAAACCATCTTGTTACATCCTGAAAAAATGGTGCGCTAAAGTGCCATTTTTTGATAGTGGTCATATTCCAGGCGATCAAGGTGATAAGAAAAAATCCGCCGGCGAATTGATAAGCCAAGGAAATAAAACGAATTTTCTTTTTCTCTCTCGTAAATTCTAGATATTGAGTGACTGAAGAAAGAACAATTCTATTTCTCGCAATAATTTTATAGGTCAGATTAAAAAAATTAATAAAAATGGGAAGACTTAATATTGGAGTGAGGAATTTAAAAATGGGTGAATGTCTCATAAGCTCTAAGACGCCAGAAAAATGATAGAAATGCTCGCCTTTATGATTAACGACGACCCAAGAATTCTTTTCCTGCATTTCAAGATCAATTGATTGATCACTTTGAGATGGCCTAATAGTCAGATCGTTCAAAATAAAGAACTCTTTTATGAGGTAAACCATTTTTTCACAAAATCGACAGTCTCCATCATAAAAAAGCTGAAGCTCCCGCCTCATTTTAGGGCCCATTTTTATTGAAAGGAAATCCCAAAACTGCGAAGGCAGAAATAATAGCCACATCACTAAACAGAGATAAGGGAAAATTCCAATATTCATTGATAGAATAATACCGAAATGAAGACCAAGAAAAAGGGTGACTAGAAATATTCGCGCCCACCACCAAAACTTCCCTAAAATAAAAGAAAAAATGAGAAGGAGAGAACCATAGGACTCTAAGTAAATCGTAACAAAAGTAATCAATTTTTGAATAGAGGGAAAATCACGCAACCAAACCCCAAAAGAGGTAGCAAAAATATCTAATCGTGAAGAAAAAAAGAGTGCAGTAAAATCTTTTCTCCAAATGGGGTGATCTTTTAAAATGTAACTCACAAAATAGATGGCAAAAACCTGAAAGAAAAATGCAAGTCCCCAAAGGGAAAAATGAGAATTCTTTGAACGATCTTGATCTCTTCGAAGTGCTGAATCAATTGAAAAACAACGGTTCAATGGGAGAAAAATAGATAAAAAAAGTAGGGCCCGCATAATATCATCCCCGCCATTGTTCACGAGCCAGTTACGATTATGGACTGAAACGCACATCACA
>CANEVK010000191.1 GCA_947442115.1 Bacteriovoracaceae bacterium
CCAAGTGTCAGGCCCCTAAGGTTAATCAGTTTCAATGCGAGAACTGTCAGTTAATTTTTGAGAAATATAAAACCCGCACAAATTTTAGAGACTATTTAAAGAAAATTAAAACTGAGGATTCAGAGTTAGTTGTCCCCTACTTTTTGGATTCTCGAAATATTAGATCTTTTGCTTTACCTTCAGCTTTCGTCCTTGCTCTCCTCTGTTTACAAACAAATCTCATCTATTTTTTTAGCTACTTCAGTATTTGGATCCATGAATTGGGACATGCAATGATGAGTTGGTCATTCGGCATAAAGGCTACACCACTATCTTTTGGTACATCTGGCATGACCTTCTCATCCAGTGAAGAAAGATCATATTTTGTATTAATTTGTTTTATCTTTTTAAATTTAATGACCCACTCCAAAGCTAAAAGAAGCAAGGCTTACTTCCTAAGCTTGCTTATTTTTCCTTTGATGATTATTTCAATATTTTGCTTTTTTTTTCTTTCTGATGAAAAAATGGATGAAATGATTGTGGCAGCTGGATTTGGTGGAGAAATCATCATCTCTCTCTTGATGATTATTTCCTTTTACTTTAGATTTCCCGGTGCTGGAATTGTTTACTATTGGCTGAGATGGCCTGTTATATTTATTGGGTTTTTTACACTGCTTAAGACAAGCAGCAACTGGATTGATGTCCATAAGCTCAACAGCCTTTCACCATTTGGGGTCAACTTCAGTGAAGATGCAATCATGGGAGTACCAGGTGATTTGCACAGGCTGATGTTTGACCATAACTGGAGCTTGAGTAAATTCAAAAGGGTTTACACCGGTCTTTGCCTGATCGCATGGTCCTTGATCATTTCAATTTATCTCTTTTTTGTTTCAAATAAAGTGAGAAAGAATCAATACCTTTCTGATTTAGTTGATTAAAATGTAAACATCTTTTTAAAGAAGAAATCCAACCTTTAAGATAATTTTAAAAGCTTGTAATTCTTTGAATTTATTAACGTACTAGATAACTTTTTTATTTCATTTATATGACTAGTTCACCGATAATTTTTTAGTAAATTACAAAAAGGGTAGATCTTATATGAACATTGAATCTTATGTTAAATTTTCCAAACCATTTATTGATGCCCTCAGAGACACATTCAAGGTGATGGTCCAGTCAGATATAACTCCTCACTCTCCCAAGATGAAAAAAGATAACAAGGCCAAGGGCGAAGTCACTGCCATGATTGGTATGAATGGAACGGTCATAAAAGATGGAAAAGATCAGGAATTTAACGGAATGATCGCTTTTTCATTTAGAAAAGAAGTTTATCTCAAAATTGCCTCGGCGATGCTCATGCAAGAATACAAAGATTACCATGAGGACGTTGAGGACACAGGCTCAGAAATAGCAAACATCATTATGGGAAATGCAAAGAAAGTTCTGGCAACCCAAGGCTATAAAATTGGTATGTCAACACCCACCAGGGTAAAGGGGCTAGATTATGAAATCAAATACCCTGGAAACACGATTGTAATTGAAACGACGATCACTTGTGCTTACGGTGATTTTACTTTTGATATTTGCTACCGAGTAACTTAAATTAGACAGATTTTTTTTTGATGTTAGAATGAAATAAAAACGTTTCATGATCGAGGTAAATATGGCCGCTTTTAATCCAAAAATGAGAATCTTAGTTGTTGATGACATGAATACCATGAGAAAAATTATTAAGGGTATGCTTCAAAAAATGGGCTGTGACAACATAACCGAAGCCGACGATGGAAATCCTGCCTGGAGCCTGATTCAAGAAGCCCACGCTGCGGGCAGACCATTTGAATTTATTATTTCAGACTGGAACATGCCAGGAATGACAGGAATAGATCTTTTAAAAAATGTACGTTCAAAAGATGAATTTAAGAAAGTACCTTTTCTGATGGTTACTGCTGAAGCTGAACAATCAAATGTCGTTATCGCTGTTAAGGCCGGTGTCAGTAATTACATTATTAAACCTTTCAATCCAGACACACTGAAAGGAAAAATTGATAAAATTTTTGTCCCGTAATTAATTTTCAGACATTTGAGATAATACAACACTAAGACAAGCGACAAGAGATGGGTTGATGAAATCTCCATTTCTTGATCGCTCAACAATACCGCTGAGCACTCTTTTATATTCTGAGAGCTTACTCTTTTCAAAAAATAACCACTCTAATACCTTAAAGAGATCGCAAAGAGGATGAAAGAAATCGCCCGTTTTCTTGCGGGGAAAACCTTCGCCATTTATCATCTCGTGATGATCCAAAATTAAATAATAACATTGCTCTGAAATAGAAAATGGAAGTTTTTTTAATAGAAAAAGTGAATAGTATGGATGTTTAAAATAAATTTCATTTTTAGCAAAGATATCCTTGGCCTTATTTTGAGAAAGACCCAGATCCTTAAAAAGAACGGCACCAAGCATATCATAGAGAAGGGCCCGATCCTCATATTTCATTTCTCTAAATAGACAATAAGCAAAACAAATCATTCTTGATAAAACACTGTCTCTTCTTAAAATTTTTTCCAAAGTTTCAGAGACACTACTTGCAAAGACACTAAGATCTTGAGGATCATAGGCCAAGTCAGCCTGGATGATTTGGGTCAGGGTCAAGAAATCATTCGTTTTAAAAGCAATTGAAAGTTCACTCAGATAGTTCCATTCAGGTCTATAAAATGCTTCATATTTAGATTTCCTGGCCATAAAACGCTCTAGGGCCAGGATTTGGGGCTGATTTTCTTCAATGATCTTTAAGATCAGATTGTTTTCTAAAATGAGAGGAAAATCTTTGACAAGGATTTGAAAGTAACTTCCTTTATTTCTTTTTGCTAATTCTCTGTACTCTAGATAATTTTCTGAAAGAACTGGATAGCGAGATTTTTCATCTGCATTAAAATAAAATAGAGTTGCACCCAGCTCTAAGACATCTTTGGAAATATCAATCGGAATACGATAGAAAGTTAGTTCCATAGGCACCGACCTAAATAGCACCAAAATTCTAACTCACCCATTTTTTTATGATCAATCGCCCCAGGTGTTGCAATTCCTAGAGCACCTACTATTTTATCATTAAAGGCCACTGGCAAAACAAAATAATTCTCATCTTGGCCCTTACCTTCATTTAACCAGATAGGCTTATCAAAATCTTTTAAATTCATCTTTTTTAGCGCTTCCGGTGCTCCCTCTTCCCACTCACTATCCAGTGAAGTTGTGTAGATATGGGTTTTGTAAACTTTCAGAAGACTCATCTTTAAATATTTCTTTTTATAATCAGGCTCCCAGTCCCCTAAAAGGATCTCTACAAAAAATGCAACAGGATCTAAAATCTTATCTGGCCCATAAAAAACCTGTTCTGGGAGCAAGGCTTCTGGGTAACGTTCAAAATCAACTTCCCTTGAATGATTAGTCCCATTTTGGGAAGTGGAACCCTTAACGATGATATGACTACTCTTACTTTCTTCTTCAAAAGGAGAAAGATTTTTAACTTTAAGAATTTGCTTCTCTGGCTCAAGATTCACCACTTTGGATTTAATTTTCTTAAGCTCATCAAATTCAGACTGATCTTTTTTTAAGTCCTCATCAGCTCCTATGCCCTTTTGCTTCTTTTTTCCCTGGGAGTAATCAAGATCAGTTCCGGCCGATTTTTTCTTACTTAAAGTCCCCTCATATAGTGACTGGGCCTTTGAATCATTTGTTTCATCCTCTTGATACTTTTTTTTCTTATTTGTCTTGAGAAGATCATCGTAGGATGACTCCCCTCTTTTTTCTTCCGAGGATTCATCCTCAAAGGCTCCACCTTTATGACTATCAAGGCTTGATTCGTAAGTATGCTGCTTCTTTTTTAAATTTTCTTGAAGATCATATACTCCACCATTTTTTTTATCAGATCCTTGTTCTTCGGCCGCACCTTTTTCTTTTCTCAGCTCGCTATAATCAAGCTCGGTCCCTGGCTTTTTTCGTTTGTCATCATTTTCTCCAGCATAAGGCTCCCAAGATTTTTTATCATTCGAGACCTCGGCTTCATAACCAGTTTTTTCTTTATTTTCTTGTGGATCAAGAAGATATTCTTCGTTTGAATGATCTCGTTGAGTCTCTGCGTTTGCTTCTTCTTCAGATCTATTTTTTACATTCGTTTCTATTTTATCAAATCGGGGCCGGTCACCTTGCAACTTAATATCATTCGTTAACCTTTCAACCTTTTGATCCTCTTTCTTTGTATTTTTACTTTTTTCTAAGAAAGCATAGGGATCTTCAGTTTCAAAGTTTTCGGCCATCCTGAAAAAACTATCCACTTTTTTTTGAAGGACTTTTATTTTCGTATAGTCAGGTAATGCCTCATTGAGTCCACTCTTCTCCATTTTGGAAAGAATGAGTGAGGATGGTAAATCCTTAGTGACTAGAAGGTTATAGTGGTTCTTTTTTGTTATTGTTGATTTATTAAGGTCTAAAACACGAATCGTTTTTTTGACATCCGAAGAGAATGTTATCGACTTAGCAAGATTAGAAACTAACTGTTGATACTCCTCGACTAGGTCAACTTCAAAAATGGTAAGAGTTGTATCCTTCTCTAGCTCAGTTTTTAATTGAGAAAGAATAGAATTGAGAGGATAGACAAAGACGACATTTTGATCCATGTACTTATTTTAGCACTTTTTGCGAAAGAAAACCGCCCCTCCATGCACCAGTTGATCAAAATCATGAGAGAGTCCAAAAAGACTTTCAGCGGCCCCTAATAAAAGGAATCCACCAGGATTCAAGTGGTTTACAATCTCTTTAATAATTTTGATTTTATTTTCTACACTTTGATAAATGAGAACATTACGGCAAAAAACAATATCAAAAGGACCAATTCCACCCCAATAGTGGAGCAAATTAATCTTTTTAAAGGTGATATTGTTTTTAAAATGAGGTTTAACGGCCCATTTATCTGTTTCAGTCTTATCAAAATAATGGAGCATAAGCTTTGCAGGCAAACCTCGTTGGACCTCAAGCTGAGAATAAACACCAGACTCCGCTCGCTTGAGTATCGTATCTGAGACATCTGAGGCGAGCATACGACATGCTGGAATCGAAAAATTCGTCAAACGGGCCTGATCCAGCTCCATGGCGATTGAATAGACTTCCTGGCCAGAACTTGAAGCTGCTGACCAAATGTTAAGAACACTCTTATCACCATTTTTTATAAGATCGGGAACAATGAACTCACTTAAGGCCTTAAATATTGAGGCATCCCTAAAAAAACTTGTTTCATTATTGGTAGCTAGATCCAAGAGTAAAGATTTCATCTGACCATTAATACCGACACTGGCAGCATGATAAAGAGCCTTAAGATCAGTAAAACCTAGTTGAACAGCAATATCCTTCAGTCTATGCTCAAGTTGAAAATAATTCGCCTCAACATAAATAATGCCTAATTCAGCTTGGATATAATCTGCAAAAAATTTTAAGATATGAATATTTTCCATAATTAATTAATGACCTGGTTTATTTTATCGAGAACAATATCCGCTGTAAATGG
>CANEVK010000192.1 GCA_947442115.1 Bacteriovoracaceae bacterium
GATCACCTTGTTCCTTTAAAGCATGCCCATGAGCATGGAGGTCGTTCATGGTCAAAACAAATGAAAGAACAATTTGCAAATGATCCAGAGAATTTGGTTGTTACCCATCGTAAATTCAATCGGGCGAAGGGTCCTAAGGGAATTGATGAATGGCTGCCAGTGAAAATTGAGTATGCATGTAAGTATGTTCAGGACTGGCTTAAAATTAAGAATAAATACAATCTCAATATCGGAATGAGAGAAAAATCAACCATCAGTGAACTTAAAGGGAGGTGCGCTTCAATCGTCTATTGACATTTATTTCGCGGATAAATTTTATCACATTGCTGTTTACATGTATCATCAGATTTTGCTTTTTTCTGCATGACAAGATATACGCCTTTGTAATCTGCTTCAAGATCATCCATCTCTGAATTCCCTGGACCAACAACATCAGCTAGTTCTTTTAATATTCCAATTTCGAGCACATCGTTGGGAGGGCATCGTAAGGCGAGCATGCAAGAAACCGCACAGTGTTTAAATTTGTCGTAACCACCCATCTTCTCAACCTTGGTTTTGATACTAGAAACATAAATCATTGAACAAATAGGAAATGCTTTTTTGCTAGACTCTGCAAAAGAGGAATTAAATAAGATAAAGAAAAAAACTGTAAGTAGTTTCATGCGTAAGTCTTTTCGGTTAGACGTGAAAAATACTTTAGTGATTTAGTTTTTTGTCGATAGGTATTTATGAAAAATTTTTTATACATAATCCTCCTTTTGACCTTTAGTTGCACTCAATTATCCCCTTTTAGAGGACCTGCCAGCATAAATGTTGTTTCCTCTCTTGCAGAACTTGAGGAAGAGCTGGCAAGAGCTCAGGAGGGTGCGGTTATAAGGATCGATCAAAATGCTGTCTTTGATATGACAAATGAGCCAACACTCGTCATAGATAAAAGTATCACCTTAAAGGCCCATCCAAAGTCGAATGAAGAAAAAAAACCTCTCTTCATCCATAAAGGTAAGCCATTACCTCTGCTAACTATTAAGGCCTCTGGAGTTGTTCTCGATGGTTTAAGATTTGAGGGAATAGAGAGAGATTCTAAAAAAGCTGAAATCATTGAACTGAATAAGCAGGGAATTAAAGGTGTTTACCAATTTCCAGTCACTCGTGGGATTGATGTGAATGCTTCAGAGGTGAGAATCCAGTATTGTGAAATCTCTGGTTTCTCCCATGCTGGTATTTTTGCGACTGATGCAGAGGAATTAGCGGTTGTGAGAAGCTCTATTCATCACAATCAGCGTTGGGGTCTTGGTTATGGAGTGGCCCTTAATAAAAAATCCACGGCGATTATTCAGCATAATATTTTTGATTATAATCGGCACTCTGTTGCCGGAACAGGTCACTCAGGACAATCCTATGAGGCCTCTTATAATATTTTTAAAAAGAATCATATCGCTTCACCTCTAGATATGCATGGTGGCAAGGATAGAAAGGATGGAACGGAAATCGCAGGAAACTTAGTATCAATACATCACAATGTCATTGAAACAACATCTGTAAAGGCTTTTATTCATCGAGGGAAACCAGAGGTGGGTGTGATCATCACTGAAAATAAAATGTCCTATAAAAGACCTGAGGATGCCATTGGTTATTATAATGGTGTCACAAAAAACAACTTAGGCTGGATGAAGTTCATTTACAAAGATAACGTTTTTAACGGTAAATGAGGTCTAGGCAGCTTCCTGAATGTTTTCCTCGTTAGTCAGTGGTTTTTTCAGAAGCTCATCATACACTTCTTGAATATCTTCATTGATCTCTTCACCATTGATGTAAAGAAGTACAGGGGATAGTGGCATACCTGCAACCGACTGCTCAGCGACCTGATCAACAGAAATGGTGCTTCTTCCCAGATATAATGATGTATTAAATTTTATATTGATAAAAGTTCTGTAATGCAATTCTGAGCATACGATAGTATCACCAGTTTCAACATCAAAACTAAAGTCATATTTTTTTCCAACATGAGAGAGAGCACGAAGAATATGTTCAGCCGTTTCCTCATCACTCAATTCCTCCTTTTGGCGTAGGAGCGCAAAATCATCAATATCGGAGAAATGCTCAATTGTATTCATTTGTACTTCATTTCTTAAAGCTTCAACAATAAACTTCCCCTCCGAAATTTTTTTGGCGAATTTTTGAACGAGGTCATGCTCCCAAATTCCTAGTCTTTTGAGATCTAACTCCGTTCCAATATAGATCGCTGCGTGACCCCAATAACCAGGGATAAAACGGTCAGTCATCCTAAAAGGTGTTTTCTCGAGGATGATATCCATTGGCTTCATTGTGCTTTTTACTTTAGCGATAAATTCTTGGTCCTGATAAAGGATGCCTCTCCTTTTTTGAAATCCGCCCACGATATTTCCAAAAAGTTTACTTCCGTTATAGACGACTGAGTTTGCCAGGAAGTTAAAGAAATCTACTTTGGCCTGGAAGCTAACTTTAAGTCGAGTAAGTACGATGAGGAATATGTCTTTGCCTAATCCTGAAGCTTCATTATGGTTTCTGAAATGGTTGTAAAGGTAGCTCGCCTCAATAATTCGAGCGAATTTCTGAAGTTGAGAAATAGTCATGAGATCTGGGCGAGTCAGATAGAATCTTTTATAAATTTTAATGGCCCGAAGGAGATGTAGACTGTTTCTTACAGAGAAAAGACTTTTAAGTGAGTCCTTAAAGGTATCATCTTCTCTATTAAATGAGGAGTCTTTCTCATTGAGGAGCCTACGTAATTTAGGTCGGTCCTGAAACATGTGATAGGTATGCAGAGTTGTTTCATAGAGAGTGACTGCGACGGCCAAACTCCCAATCATACTTTTAAGGTTGTCATCAGAAATCGTAAAACGTTTTTTTCTAATGGGTTTTTTTACGAGATCAAAGTCTTTGCTGAAAAAATCATAAGCTTCTTTTCGAGTTATAATTCTATCTTTTGCTGCTTCGCTAATTTCAAGGAGTTCTATACCAGTGAGCGGCTTGTTCACTTTAACTGATGCATCAACCCACTTAGCATGCTTATCGACAACAATTTTACTCTCGGCTAATTTCTGAATCAAGTCTTCGGCACCAATACTTGCAAAAAGAGTTGATGATAAAAAAAGAAGAGAAATAATGAAACTCATCTTAGTTATCATAATAATCCCTTAATAAGTGGCGCTACTAGGTATTGAATAAGTCGTGTTAAAACTTTCTTTTTTAAGCTCGCACCTGGAAGGCGTGATTTTTGCCCCTCAGGTCTTCCTCTGTTATCAATTTTATAGGCCATGGAAACATTCTCATCCATTGATTCAACAAGTGCTGCTGTCACCTTCTCATCGTTGACCACAACCATTGTTTCTGTATTTAAGTTTTGCGATCTTGGATCAAAGTTGAAGCTCCCAATCGCCGCAATCTTATTATCAACGACCATTGACTTCGCATGAAAACTATCTTCGCCGTAATACTCATAGAGCTCAATTCCCATACGAACAATTTTCTTTCTTTGTCCAATGTATCCGGCCTGAGGAAGTAGGGCATCAGTGGATTTAAGGGAGTTTGTAAGAATTCTTACTCTTACACCTCGAGAGATTGCATCTTTTAGGACTTTTTTGAGTTCTTTCGTAAATATGAGGTAGGGTGAGTCTATTAAAACCGAAGACTTTGCATTTCGGATCAAATTGTAGAGACCTTCGGCAGTTCCAATCATTTTTGTCTTTTTTGCTGAAATAGGGTCATGGAGTAAGTCTACATTTTCAACTTCTGTTGCACCTAATTCCCAAGCCGCAAGATCAAAAGTCGTTAATGCTGATTTTGAGATAAAATTTCTTCCTACCTGATCAAGTCTTTCAGATCCAGAAGAGGCAACAGCTTTTTTAGGGGAGAATGTGGTAAGGTGTTCAGCTTCCCAGAGATTATTGAAATAGATTGATGCTTTATTTGCCATCTCACCCTTTACGTAGATGTCACGGTCATCATAGTTTTTCTTGGCACGATCATAGTAAGCATCTTCAATATTTCTTCCACCAAGTATTGCCTTATGACCATCTACGATGAGCATTTTGTCATGCATGCGATAACGGATTGAGCGGCGGAGTTTAAGGATATTAAATTTATTAAAGTTTTTAATAAGTACATTTTCAGATAAAAGATGAGCACCTACATCATTGGAGATATGATTAAACATTTCATCAATCATGACCTTGATTTTTACACCTTCTCTCGCCTTATTTCTTAAAAGGGAGAGAACTTCTAGAGCCGTCGTATCTTCAGCAAATATGAAATAAGAGATCTGAATTTCTTCTTTTGCACTTTCGATGAGCTGCATTCGAACGTGATAGGCTTCGTCACCGCTATCAATGATTCTTACAGAATCAGCAAATGATAAGGAGAATAGTGATAAAAAAAGGAAAATGAAGGATAAAATATTTTTCATACTCGTATGTTATCGTTTTTAGGATAAATCTCGAGCATGAAGGCCGATTCATGTAAAAATGGTAAAGGGTGTAGAGATTTTAGACAGTGCTAGAATGGGCTGCTTAATAACCTCTTTTTAGATTAACTGAAAGCTATCATCTAGTCTCCTGTGTTTTCGACAACGTTTTTGAGCCGATTTACCTTCTTTCTTAAATATTAATATTTTTAAAAAAGAAAAAATGGAAAAAAATTGTTACATGATAAATCCATGAGAAAACAAAGACTTATTCAATTTTAAAGTGAAAAGGTGAAAAGGTATGCGGTACCTTTTAGTTTTCGATCATCTCTTTATAGGTTTTAACCGGCAGGATTTTATAGGAAGACATGATTGATTTCATGTCGATCGTGATTTTGATTAAGTCTTTCTCACCCGTCGTCGTAGGAGTGTGCTCAATAGTTGTATGGGCAAGGAGTAGAAGGCCCCAGATATGATTTCTCACATTTTGATTGTAAATATAGTCGTGAACCTTCTTCTCATCTTTAAAATCGATCCAATTAGTATAATCGCAGGCATTTAAATTAAATGGGCATATATTTAAACGATTGAGTTCATTTGTGGCCATGATCTCTTTAATTTTGCGGAGAATGTTTTCAGACTGAGAACTTTTTATGAGCAAAACGTTTTTCCTCTTAAAATTCTCAAAATCTGGACTCAGCTGAGTGATGGGAGCGAGAAAGCCATCGGTCTTTTTCGTGGCCAGATAAGATATGGCCAAGCCTAAATCGATAGTCGGATTTCTTTGTTCCAAAATCTTTAGATAAAAATAGGGAAACTTTAAATTAGGCTTTGAAGTTATTCGTGAAATTTTAAAATTGAATTCTTGACCAGATTCTGAAGGAAGTAACTCAAGATCAGAAGTATTTTCACTTTTAAACGATAGATAAACACCAAATTTTTCAGTCCAGTTGAGTAAATAGTCTTCATGGAATCTTGTTGTCCAGTAATACTCAGGCAGAGGAATAAGACTTTTTTGAGGAATCCAGGCCATTGGATTATCTGGATCAGTGCATACAAGGTGCATTTTTTTTACTTTAAAAGCTTCA
>CANEVK010000193.1 GCA_947442115.1 Bacteriovoracaceae bacterium
AAATGATCATCAACGGCCTCAATATTTTTTAAATCATCGGAATTACATTTAACTTCAGCGTTTTCAATTTCTTTTTTATTTATTTTTATTTGGACACAGACTCTAGTTAAACCATCATCAGGATAATCCTTCATTTTTTTAATCTTATTTCTTGTGATCCCTCTAAAAATCATGGGACAAAATTTACTCATAAACTTTGTTGTGAGATTGACTCCATCAAGATTACCACTCCCCTTAGTACTAATATCAATGATAGAAGGAAAAAATTCTTGAGCAATCACTCGGACTCCCTTTTGATAAGCTTTCTCCTCTGTTTCATCTTCTTCCATAGTAGGCCCTGTCCAGCAAGAAGAGTAAAGAAGGTGGGACATCTCCTCTTTTCGAGGTTGGTCCCACCACTGTTCTTCCGCGCTTACTTCAGAAAAGTTGAGTAATAATAAAATTAAAATAATCATTAGAATTTCTTCATTTCCTCGATGAATGAATCCTCTGCTTGTTTTTTGATCGCCTCAGGGACAGAACTACCTAAATTTTCGTCAATGAGACTTCTGAGATGAGATTCTCTGATCTCCGCCAGAGCATAAACTCTCAGCCTTAAATCAGGATTGCCATGAACATCCACGATTTGGACCTTTTCCCAAAAGTGGCCAGAGATTCGTAAATTGCGAATAATACTTTTGGTTACTTTCGTTCCGTACTCCCGTGACATGTTTCCTTGGCCTTTTAGGCCTTCATCCATTTTTTGAAAGATGCTATTGAACTTGGTGCTGATCATGCCAGAAAGGTTATTCATGGTGCGATAATCAGCAAGCTCTAGGGCGGCAGAGACTCTAGAGTCACCATCAACCTCCTCAAAGCCAAGGAAACGAATCTTTCCATCTTTGGATTCAGGAACTTGGGCCTGAAATGCCCAATCAGGCTTGGATTTACCATCCATGGTGGCGACCACGGATTCACCAGGTTTTAGAGAGCTGCAAGACTGTAAAACTAATAAAAGAAATAATAATGAACGAGTCATAGGACACCTCCGTTAGAGGTATTCTTTCATTGATTACTGACAAAAAATGTCCAGGGAATTAAATCAGGCGAAAAAAGCTGGCTAAGTACTCTTTTTAGTTACAACAGAGGCAACTTTTCTCATCCTATCAAATCCTTTAGAACTTATAATGCCACCTTTCTTGGCAGCGTCATTAGCCGCCATTTGGCGGAGCTGTTTTACCCGCTCTACTGAAGGTGGGTGTGTACTCATGGCATCTGATAGCTGAGAAATGAGTGGGTCATTTGCCGTTTTAGATTTTTTTTCCATCTCTAGCAGTTTTGTATAAAAATCTCCTACTCGCTCTTTATCATACCCCGCACCCACCGCAAGCCGATAACCAACTCGATCTGCTTCAAGTTCATCTTCTTGGGAATTGGCCATAAACGCATACTTTTGAATAAGGAGTCCGCCGCCTACACCTGCTGCAGCCCCAAGAAGTGCTGTTCGCTTTACGCATTCATCATCTTTGGGCTTACAAAGTAATTTGCCAAGACCAGCACCGGCCGCTCCTCCAATAAGACCACCTAGACCCATATAAAGGAGAGATTTATTTTTATCCTTCTTAGCTTGCTCCATCCGCTCGGCTGCATGGCGAGCTTTGACATGTCCAATCTCATGACTAATCACTCCGGCCAGTTCAGCTTCTGACTCTGCCATCGCTATAAGTGGAGCCGTAATCATAATTGTTCCAGCAGGTAGGGCAAAGGCATTAACATAGTTAACATCAACGACACTAAAATTATAAGCGTAGGGTTTATTGTGAAGATCATTTTTGGTGATAATAGATTGACCAAGAGTATTTATGTAATTTTGTAATTCAGGATTATTGAAGATTGGATAATCAGCCCTCATTTTAGGAAGAACTTCTTGAGTCATTTTCAATTCGTCTGAAGGCGTTAAACTAATCTTTTGACCCTTGTTGTCCCCTTCACGGAAACGAGTTTTCTTGCCCGAACTACAGCTGTAAACAACTAATAATGGAGCTACTTGGAGAAATAATCTTCTCCCAAACTGGGTGGAAGTTAACTCATCTAAGGATTCAATTAATTCTTTATGTTGAAAATCAGATGAAGACATAAAAAACTCCAAAAAAGCCAACTACAAAAGTCAGGAAAGTTTATAAACACTTATAATAAAGTATCACATATAATATTGCCTGAGGAAAAAATGAAATATATAAGTGAAATTATAACGGCTTTAAATCTTTTTTTTATTTTTTTGACACCTCTGGTGATCATTTTGATTAAAAAAAATATTAATAAAAGAAACAGTCTCGTGATTTCAATCTTATTTTCATCCTTAGTAAGTAGTTATTATCTTTTTCAAATGAAACAGAATATCGGAGAAGTAAATTACTATGAACGTTTTTTTAATAAAATTAAAGAAAGAAGTAATTCATACCAGAAAGAAGATGATATTGAGGAAAGTTTTAAACTATATAAAGATAATTTCAAACTCCAAAAAGTTAGCAAAACAGATTTGAACAAACAATTCATGATTGGTATTTCATGGCATAACGACAGAAGCCAAATTGAAAAGTTTTTAAATATTTACTCAAAGCTACTGAGCAAATCCCCCCATACCTGTCAATCCTATATTAAAAACAAGATTCTCTTAAATGATAAATTCTTTGAATACTTATCTAAACTCGAAGATGAAGATGAAAAAGAAATCGTACGAATTATTTCTGAATCTATTCTCTACTACTATGTCGGACGGAATACTAAAAGAGAAACTTGCACCGAAGAACAAGCTCAAGATAACGAAGGAGAAGAAGAAAAATTCTTAAATGAAAAAGAAGCTAGTGATTGCTTTAGTATTCAAATACATTCTTATAGGAAAGAATTGAAAAACATAACAATACCTAAACCAATGGTTCACACAGAAAAGATAGAAGAAGAATGCAGACAAAAAACAATGGAGTTTTCAAACTTTAGTGGAGAAGACATCTATTACCAAGAAAAATACATCAATAAAATAGCAACTGAAGCATGGAATGCATTGAAATAGCAAAGTGCTAAAGAAGAGACAAGTATTTTAAATACTCATTTAGCAAGGTAAAAGATTGATGGATTGAAGAAGAATCTTTATTCAAGAAATAAACAAACAAAGATGAAAGCATCACAACAAAAACAATCAAATTCATCTTCGCCTGTTTGTCCTTAATGAATAATCCGAACCTATATATATAAAAAATAAGCCAGCCAATTAAAAAAAATAAATAGGTTAAAATGAGGGAATAAAAATATTTTTCTAACGCAAAGAAATCAAAAAAAATCGTTGCAAGAGATAAGGGAGTCGTAATAACAGTAAGTGTATTTAACACTTTTTTCTTCACAGGACTTTCCCTATTGAAATATTTGTCCAAACAATATCCTTTTCCTGTTTCGCTAAAATGCAAAAGTATCTTTCTTTTAGAAAATTTGATAAATAAAACTTTACCTCTTTATCCTTCCTCCTCTCAGTTGCAAAACTAGAAAATAATCCTTGGGTCGAAGAAACTTGATAAGAATTAATGGCCATATCTGAAGAATTCAATACATGAAACATACATACTAACCAAGGACTTTCAATTTCTTCAGGGAAGTAAAAGAAACTTGTATTAAAATTGTTGTGAAATGTAACCGTCTTAAAAAAATCTGTTTTTCGAGGTGCTTTCCTGAAAATATATTCCGGAGGGTAAATTGATACATAAAAAAACTCAGGCCATTCTATAAAATCAAAAGAATTAAAAGACAAAATAAAACTCTCTATTTTTTTAAAGTCAAAACCTGGGCAGGCAAATTCTAGTGAGTCCCTGTCTTTTGAGAGTTCAGTAATTGTTACTGGATCGCCAAAATTTAAAAAATCAAATCGGTATTTGTTTATTAGAAAATCTTCGGATTGTTCGCAAAAATCGGAAAGTTCAAAATCCGTTAGTTTTTCTACGACATATTGTTGTTTAATTCCTCTGTCGAAAATCTTTAATGAGTTATATTCTCCACTTTTCTCACTAAAGAGCTTATCTACCGATGAGGTTTTATTGCCCTTCAACTTCTTTAGTTTAACCAAAAGATCTGACCTCCTCTCAATTGTATCAGTTCTAACAATGATATCTCTTCTTGCCTTATAATAGTTTTCAACAAAAGTATCCAGGAGCTCAAAACGACTTGAATTCTTGTTCTTACCAGATGTGACGCTGAGATGAAAAGAAAGAAGGATTAATGCCAAGAGATAAGATGAAAAGATCCACGAAGGTTTTTTCTCGACCTTCCTGCCATAATATTTCCAATTCACATAAAATATACGAAATAAAATCATCAATGAAAGTAAGCCAAAAACAAATGGTATACTTAAGCTTATATCCCTAATGAGGGATACAAGAAAAACAATTGTTGTTAAAAATTCAAGCTTAAAGCTCGCCAATTACAAATCCTTTAGGAGAAGAAAATTTAATATAACACATCCTAGCTCCTGAAAGTGCAAAATCCTGATCATTTATAATGACATCTTTTGATGATGACATGGCTCCATCAATTGAAAAACCACCTACTGGATCTAGTACTTCCGTATAAATTATATAAAAATCTTTCTCGAGATTATCTATAAAAAAATTATGAATTAATTTTTTATTTTCATCCGAAATATAAGAAAGAACAGGATTTATTGATGCTAATAGATAGTAGGCGCAAGATCTGAAAAAATCTTTGTGAAGACCGATTTCACCTTTCTTGACTATAAACAAAACATCATCTCTTGTTAAAACTTTCTCGCCAATATCTTCTTTATCAATTTTATCTGTTGAAATTTTCTTAAATATCTCATCTTCATAGCTCTTGTTGTAACTATCTATTAATTTACTTTCTTCTTGTCTCTCGTTTTTTAGCTCTTTGTCTTTAACTTCTGGGTAGCATAGCTGAAAAAAATAATTTACAAAAGGCCCACCCTTAAACTCTAAAGGCTTGTTTTTAAGATTTTCAAAGTACTCATAACATTCATCGGCTATAAAAATATCCTTTGCAGACAAAATATTTTCTTGGGTGTAAATTTTGCGTTGAAAATAGTGGTCATCATTGTTCGAAAATCCAGTACTTTTAAATATCAGCATTTTCTCGTAAGGTAAGTCATTTTTAACATTTAGTAGTTTTGATGCCTCATAATTAAGATCACGACTCTTTTTTAAATATTGAGAATCGAGTAACAGGACTCTAGACATTTTTTCAAAAAAACGTATTGATTTTGATTCATCTTTTTTTACAAATAAGAAAATAGAAATTATGAAGAAAATTAATATGAGGCTTTTGTTTTTCAGGGCAATTTTTTTGAAATGATCAAAAAAAATTACACCTCCAAGAAAAATAAGTATCGTTAAGTATGGAACAAGTGGTTTTAAAAATAAAAAACTTTGAAAGTAGAATAAAAAAAGAAAAATTATTTTTAAATATAATTTAAATTCCTCCAGTCTCGATCTAGTTAAATCAATCAATTTTTTTGATAATT
>CANEVK010000194.1 GCA_947442115.1 Bacteriovoracaceae bacterium
TGTGCCTGATGGACGCAAAAAGAGTTTGTTTCCGCTCTCAAAAGTGAAGCTTAAAACATTACTTTTTGGGAGATTCAATCCAAGTTCATAATCTTCTTTTGCAATAATTTTTTCGCCTGCTAAATGAGTCTCTGGATATTTTCTAAAAAAGTCCATAATACGATTTATTTTTTGAGAACCAGCAAGCCCTTCATAGTCTTGAGAAAGGAGTGATTCATAAAAATAACCATATTTTACATAAAGTTCATCGAGAGCATCAATCAGCGTCTTGCCTTGTTTTTTGTAGAAAAGGGCCACTTCTGACATGAGTGAAACTGAGCTCACTCCATCTTTGTCTCTTGATTCTGCATGGGGCATGTAACCGAATGATTCCTCTGAGGCAAAAATAAATTCCTCGCCTGAGTTTTGTAATTCTAAACTTCTGATGAGCCCCGCCATCCATTTAAAACCAGTGAGCGTATCCTTCACTTGAATCCCAAAAGATTCAGCAATAGTATTTTGCATAGGTGAGGTAACAATTGATTTAATAATGAGGCCTTTTTGAGGCAATTTTTTAAACTCCTCTTTTTTCATGAGGAGATAATGGAGCATCAGAATAGCGATTTGATTTCCATTGATAAATTCAGCCTGGCCATGATGATTAACCACAACCCCAAGACGGTCACAGTCTGGATCCGTACCATAAACAATATCGGCATGAGTTGATAGCATACAATCCACGGCCATTTTCAAGGCTTTTGGATCCTCGGGATTTGGAGACTTGACCGTAGGAAATCGACCATCCGGTGCGGCCTGCTCTTTTATGCTTTGAACATGACTAAAACCTAGTCTCTTTAAGATCTCTAAGCATGGCACGAGCCCACTTCCATGAAGGGCCGTATAAACAATAGAGAGTTCTGATCCATGCTCAAGACAAAGTTTTCTATCTTGGATCACTTTATTTTCTATAACTTGATAAAAAGCCTCATCTAGTTTTTCATCTGTCCATTCGGCAAGGCCCTGTTTTTGAGCTTCTTCAAAAGATAAAAATTTTATTTCATTCCAGTTTGTAAGCTCGTTGTAAGCTGAAATAATTTCCTTATCCACAGGTGGCACCACTTGGGCCCCATCATTCCAGAAAGCTTTAAAACCATTATAGATAGGAGGATTGTGACTGGCCGTAACCATGATACCGGCCTGAGCTTGGTGGTATCTTACACCAAAAGAAAGCATAGGTGTTGGCGCCAGATCGTGCATGACATAGGCCTTAATGCCATTCGCTGCAAAAACTCCTGCAGCCTCAAGTGCAAATTCTTTTGAGCGATGGCGAGAGTCGTAGGAGATAACGGCACTGCCTTTTTCAAATTTCTGAAGAATAAGTTTCGCTAGGGCCTGGGTCGCCCGACGAACGTTATATTTATTCATCCGGTTCTGACCCATCCCCATTGGGGCCCGCAGACCACCGGTACCAAATTCCAGATCACGATAGAATCTTTCGGTGAGCTCGCTTGCATTTTTAGTTGGATCTAATAAAAGTTGTTCAATTTCTGAACGATCTTCTGGGCTAAAATAAGGATTTGAGCTCCAGGATTTTGCAAGTTCTAGAATTTTTTGATCCATGATATTTCCCTTGGTAAAACAACTTCAGAGAACCTACCTGGCCTGACGTAGAAATGTCAAAAATAACGCAAGGCAAATACTTGATAGTCTTGTTTCAGATGAATATGATAGGCTCCTATGGCGAACTTAAAAAACAAACATCCAAAAAATATCCCTGGTGCCTTTTATTGCACTGATCCTGATGACGATGGCGGTGAAGGTTGTATTGCCTGCAACGTCTGTTACTCAGGGGCCCCTGAGTTTTTTGCTGAAGATGATAATGGAAATGCTTATGTTAAAAAGCAACCCACAACGCCCGACGAAATTGCTCTGTGTTGTGAGCAAATGGACGCTTGTCCAGTGAACTCCATAGGCAAGAACGGCTAATTATTTTTTTCACCAAGTAAAATCATTTCCCTTTAAACTATAGCTATATAGTTTTATCTCAAAAAGGGGAAAGGAATGAATCCTACAGTTCTAGAACTGGCAGCGACAATTATTTTTGCGCTGGCCGTGCTTCACACTTTTGTGGTGTCGAAGTTTGCTCAAATTGCTCATCATTATCCAGAAGGATCAATGGGCGAAAATTTTTTCCATTTTATGGCCGAAGTTGAAGCCGTCTTTGGAATGTGGGCAGTGGTTTATATTGGAGTCGTGATCGCCGTTCAAGGTCTCCATGCTCCAGTGACTTATCTTGAATCTCTTAATTTTACTGAGCCTGGTTTTGTCTTTGTTATTATGGCCATGGCCGGAACTCGTCCCGTGATTAAGCTTGCGGAAAAAATTATTGTGGCGATTTCAAATATTATTCCACTTCCTCGTAAAATGGCGTTTTATTTCACAACACTTGTGATGGGCCCTCTTCTTGGATCTTTTATCACTGAGCCTGCGGCCATGACAGTGACAGCGATCATTCTTTTGAAGAACTTTTATTCAAAAGGTGAGATGAGTGAGAAATTTAAATATGCTACGATCGGTCTTCTTTTCGTGAACGTTTCTATTGGTGGAACTCTCTCTCATTTTGCTGCTCCTCCAGTTTTAATGGTGGCCGGTAAATGGGGATGGGGACTTAGCCACATGTTCATCAACTTTGGTTATAAAGCGGCCATTGCCTGTGTGATTAGTGCGCTAACAATAACCATGCTCTTTAAAAAAGAACTGGCCGGTGATTTCCAGCTTCGTGCTGATAACACTGAGAAAATGCTCCCTCCAGGATGGGTGACATTTATCCATGTTATTTTCCTCGCTTTAGTGGTTCTTACGGCCCACCACATGGTGGTCTTTATGGGTCTCTTTTTATTCTTTTTAGGTTTCACAGTTGTGACCAAAGAGTTTCAAGATGAAGTCCAAGTGAAGTCTTCGCTTATGGTTGGTTTTTTCCTTGCAGGACTTATCGTTCTAGGAACACCACAGAAATGGTGGCTACAACCAGTGATTTCAAGTCTGAGTGACTATGTTCTATATTTCGGTGCTACGGCCCTTACGGGGATTACTGATAATGCTGCTCTTACTTACTTAGGATCTCTTGTGGATCTTTCAGATTCAGCTAAGTATTTCTTAGTGGCCGGTTCTGTAACGGGTGGTGGTCTCACAGTTATTGCGAACGCTCCAAACCCTGCTGGTTTTGGAATTTTAAAAGATACTTTTGGTGACAACGGAATAACTCCACTTGGTCTTTTAAAGGGAGCGCTTTTTCCAACTTTCGTGGCGATTATTTGTTTTCTAGCTCTGCCTTAATAAAAAAAAAAGGGCCCGAAAGGGCCCTTTTTTTTGGTTTAAAATTCTATTTGAGGAACAGCGTGAAGCCAGCCCTCAGGACCTGGGCTTCTTCCGGCCTGAATAGAGATGAGCTTCTCTCTCAGCTCCATGGAGACTTTTCCTTGGCCATCCTTGAGGTAGTGAGTTTTTCCATCTTTATCTAAAAAAGAACTAATAGGACAAATAACAGAAGCCGTGCCACAGACAAAAGCCTCTGTACAACGTCCTTCTTCAATCATTTTGAGAAGGTTATCAATCGCTATTTTATCCTCTTTAACTTTTATTTTTTCAGCTCGGGCAAGCTCAAGAATTGATTTACGAGTGATCCCATCGAGAATGGTATCTGTAAGAGCTGGTGTGTGGAGTTCACCATCAATAAGACACATAAAATTCATCCCGGACATTTCTTCAATGTACGTATGAGTCGAATCAAGCCACATCGTTTGATCGCATCCGGCCTGGATGGTTTTAGTGTAGGATTGTAAACTCGCTCCATAGTTGCCACCAGTTTTAGCAAATCCAATTCCACCCTGAGCGGCACGGATATCATCTCTTTCAATGTAGACTTTAACAGAGTCACCTGAAAAATACGCCCCAGATGGAGAGGCGACAATGATAAAAATAAATTGCTTAGAGGGTTTAATACCTAAACCAACTTCGCTGGCAATCATGAAGGGTCTTAAATAAAGAGATTCACCTAATCTTTTAGGCACAATATTTTTACAATAAGCGCAGATGACTTCGCAGGCATGAAGAAACTGATCAACTGGGATCTCCGGCATCGACATACGTCTAGCGGACTGATTAAAGCGGCGGGCATTTTGCTCAGGCCGAAAAAGAGAGATTGTTCCATCAGTCTGGCGAAAAGCCTTCATCCCCTCAAAAATTTCCTGACCATAGTGGAGCACTTTAGTACAGGGATCTAACTGAATAGGGCCATAGGGGACAAGATCGAATCTTTGCCATTGTCCTTGGTCATAAACCGCCTCAATCATGAGAGGTGCCACATATTTTCCAAACCCTAGTTGTTGGTCGTGGATGGAGTATTTCTTTATACGCTCAACAGCTTCTGGATGAATGTCTATTTTCCTCATAATGTCCCTTGGGGAAATACCGATAATTTACTTAAGTTTTAATAACATGGATTTTATAAGATGAAAAATTTAAGACACCTGTCCCTTGCGTCAGGCATCGCACTTTTGATTACAGCAGTTTGTATGCTGATGCTAGGACTTACCTCTAAAGAGAATTCGCCTAGTCTACATCGATTTTTGCTTCTTCTAGGGGGGGATGTCATTAATGGTGGCTATGTGCAAGGTTTGACTTATTTAGCATTTTTTTGGGCGTGGTTTGAAGTGAAGGAGAAGTTAGGTGTCATTAATCGAGAAAGGAAAGCCTTCAAATTAAATTTAATCCCTACAAATGATAAGCATGTTTTTATGCCTCAAGATATCAATAATCTCAAATTTAAATTGATTGAGTTTGATCGCAAAGAAAAATACATCCTTAGTGATCTTTTAAAAAAAGCATGTACGAAATTTAGGACCTCAGGGTCATTGTCTGAACTCATAGACATCGTCAGCATTCAAATTGAAGTGTCTCAGGAAAAAGCTGAAGGCGATCAGTCCGTGATTCGCTACCTGACTTGGGTTATCCCTTCGATTGGATTTGTGGGAACAGTTATTGGTATTTCTCAGGCCCTGATCGTCGCCAATTCTGGAGACATGGATAAAATCACTTCCTTATTGGGAGTGGCATTTGATACGACCTTGGTTGCCCTCGTTCTTTCAATTGTCATCATGTGGTTTGTTCATCGACTGCAAGAAGAAACGGATCGCTTTCATTCGGACTTAAAAGAATTTGTCATCGATAACCTTATTAATAAGATTGAAATTGGATGAGGAAAAGACGGCAAATCGAGCTTTTTTCAATCTCCTTTTTAGACCTCTTGAGTGGTGCACTCGGTGCAGTTATCATTTTATTCGTTGCGATACCTAAAGAGCAGAACAAGATTGTCAGCAGTGATCAAAAATTGAACCAGGCGATAGAGCAAACTTTGAAAGAGAGTCAGGATGAGCTTGTTCAAGTCAAAAAGCAACTTGAAGAAGCCAATAAGAAAATAGCCTCCATCGATACAAAAAAAGATGAAAATTCCCTTAAA
>CANEVK010000195.1 GCA_947442115.1 Bacteriovoracaceae bacterium
TAACAAGAATACTAAGTGTCAAGAAACTGAAATAGCCTGTAATCCGATGGTGTTCGGACTTAAAAAATCTACTGAGCAAACTGTCTTTTGTGTTAGTGTTAAGGGGGTAGGTGCTAATTCTGATTCTCATAATGCCTCCTATGAATGTATGAGGAATGCTCTATCAACAGATACTAAAACTGTACCTTCTATACAAGATAACAAAGAAGACAGACTTAAATACCTCGCTACACTTGTAACAGGTAATAATGACTCAAAAGAAGCTTTCACCCAATTCAATAAATATATTTTCGACTCTTGCGTTTGTGCAAGAGGAACCGCTTTAAATCCGAACAATCAAATAGATGATTTCTACCATGGTTATATGACGACACATAGAACGTGTGTTGGAAAAATCATGGCGCTTAAAGAACTAGGGAAAGGTGTATGCGAGGATTTTAAAACTAAAATTTTGAATTCAAGTGACGAAAAATTTTTAGATGAATGGAAGAAATTTTTTGATAAATACACTCCTCCAAATGCTGTACCACTTAAAGCATCCTCTAAAGGGGATACTCAGATTGAAATAGATTACACCGCGCTGATGAAATCAAGCGGAATAACTAAATACTGCACTAATAAACTCGAAGAGAAGAAGAAAAAAACTTATGAATGTAAGGCTGAATGCAAACTTTTGCCAGGTTCTGATCCAAAAAAATATGACTGTTCAGAGAATATCAATATTAGTGAAATTTGGGAAAGTATCCCGGATTCTGGGAAATTTGACAAGTTTGAACCACTAGATAAATCAACTTATGCGGATTTATCAAAAAAGGTCTCTTTAGACCAAAATAACAAATTTAAAATCACCCCAACTGGTTTAGAACAAGAAGTAGAATGTGAAGGAGTACAAACAGTTCAAGAAGAGGAGGAAACTCCACAATTTAAACCTATTTGTAAAACAAATTGTAAAACAGAAAAAAATGCTGAAGGAACAGACATCCTCACTTGCACAATCACACTGTCAAAAACAGTTGATGGACAAACACAACCAATAACTGTCAGTGAAGCCGTAACAAATTCAATCCCCAAAGACCTTACAGGCAAAAATCAATTTCCAATTCAAGTTGAAAAAGAAGATGTCGTTTGTCCTGTCACTCCTCCTGTTGTGGTCAAGGAAGATGAAACTAAGCAAAAATGTGAAATTAGTGTCTTAGAGCTTGAGGGCGTTGATAAGGACAAAAAAGTCAAAGCGACAGTCAGCTTTGAAGGTTTTCAAGAAGAACCAAAAACATTTACATGGGCCCCTACAGGTGAAGTGGTCGCAGACTCCAATAATAAATCTGTACTGATTCCAAAAACAGATGCAGCCCAAGATGTCACCGTTACTCTTGAAACTGATCCAAAAGTGACTTGCAAGCAAACGATAACAGCCATCACTTCAGAAAAAGAGAAAGAAAAATCTTATACCATCGAGGCCACAGCCGAGTCCTACAGTGATATAGACACCAGCATCACAGTCAAGGCCATTATAAAAGATGGTGACAAAATCGTTGATAAACCAGCTGGCCACACTATCTACTGGACCCGTACTGGCGCAGGTGTGGCGAAAATTAAGGAGACGTCCGAAAAGGAATCTAAAAAAGTTAAAGATGGTGATGGTTTAGATGGTATACAAACTAAGAACGCTCAAACTGTAGCTGAAGGAAAATTTGCTGATGATGTCACATCTGTCTCTGCCCCAAGAGTCGATGCGGATTATCAGGTCACGGCCCATCTTGTAAAAGATGGGGCAGATGTAGCGAAAGATGATGAGAAGATTCCGCGCCTTTCAAGCTCCAATGATTCAATGAACACTATTCCTAGAAATTATGGCCCATCTCAAGGTGGAGCTGGACCAGCGTCGAGTGGAGCGATGGATACTGCGGCCGGTGGGATACAAGAGCGTATGCCATAAAGGCCACTCAAAACTGCCTCAAAGCTCTAGGAATAATCCTGGAGCTTTGAGTGGTAAGTTGAGCAGACATCTTCTCACCGCTCTGGTTTCACCATTTGCGCGTAAATATCTTTACTGGATCGATCCAGGATCTCCCCCAGAAGTTTGGCGACGTTTTTTGGAGTGGATCCTTGATTCAAGATCTCTTCCGCTAATTTCTTTAACTGATGATGTTGCTGACCTGAGCTAGCATTGGGGTTATACACCACCAGCACAAACTCCCCTTTAAACATGACTTTTGATTTTATGAGTTCCCAATCTTTGGCCAGAAAGCGCTCGACCTGCTGAAACTTTTTTGAAAGCTCTCTCACCAGGGCCACTTGCAGTTCAGGATTCTCTTGGGACATCTGGTCTAGAGTCTCCTCGATGCGGGTGGGGGCTTCAAAAAAAATATGAGTGCCGTAGCTCAATTCTTTCCAGAGAGTCGCCTTCTTTAAGGCTTCACGAGGTAAAAACCCTTGAAAGTGAAACGGTATGGGAGGAAGTCCTGAAAGCTCCAGGGCCATGATGGGTGAGCTGACCCCAGAGTAGGAGTCCACCTCAAGTCCAGCTTCATAGGCCGCTTTTAAAAGAGGATAGGCCGGATCTGAAACAATCGGACTCCCCGCCTCCGACGCTAGATAAAGAGTGCGTCCCTGAGCCAGATCAATAAGCTTTTTAATTTGAATATCTTCAGATTGATCATGAAGTGAATAAATTTGTTTACCAGTTAAGGAGATGCCTAGATGGTTCAGCAGATCCTTAAATACCCGAGTGTCTTCCACGGCAAAGGTCTCACCTTTTTGCAAGGCCTCAAGAACACGAGGAGTTAAATCTCCAAGGTTTCCAATCGGAGTGTTAAGTAGAATGATTTTTCCCACGTTCGGCCCTTTGAGCATACATGTTAATATCTATTGAAAAGGGCAACCACCAAGGAGAAACCCCCATGAGTATGAAGGCCAACGTTCTTAGAGATGCCAATGGAAATATTATCGTTCATATGCAAGGGGATTTAAACTATGATCATAGTTACCCTCTCAGAAATGAACTTCAACAAATCGTTAATAACAACCCTAATACAAAAATCACTCTCGATTTAGGGGCCATCGATTTTGTAGGTTCATCAGGCATCTGCCACTTTGTTGAAACTCTTAAAATCATGAAAGAAAAACAAAATCACAACATCAACATCTCAAATGTTAAACCAGAGTTTTTAAAAATTTTTAAACTCTACTCTCTCAATGAAGCAGACTATGTTGCTGAGCTTATGAATTTTGATAATGATGAAACAGAAAATTTAAGTTCAAGATTTGCGAATAGAGATCAAACTTTCGAAAACTAATCATCTTTAAGGGTGCCGCAAGGCACCCTTTTTTTTTGCTTAAAAATTATATTGAAAAAGATTCATGTGAACTGGAGGCATGGTGTTGCGTCTTTTTTGAGACTGAAAAGTGAAAGATTGATTATGGACATGCTCCTGAATCACTTCAAAACGGTCAAAAAATCCACCTTTCCCAGAAGATCCACCATCATCAGTTCCCCCACCTTCACCAGCATCATAACCATCTCCGTAAATGTCGGTCGATTCTTGATAGGGAGAAGAATTGTCATCATAGGTCCCAGCTTGCTTTTGATAGTGAGAAATGAGGACATAGGAGCCGAAGATAATACCTGCATATAAACCGAGTGATGCACCTTGAGCAATGGCACGAGAAGAATTCCCAAAGGCCATTGTGGCAAAACCTAAAAGCGCCCCACCGGCCGCACCATAAGTCGCCATGGTCATAAAAGCTTTGGCCTTCACAGGCATCTCGGCCCTGGACACCGAGGGCCTAAGTAAAGTCATAGAGAAAATAAAAACAAAAGCAAAACTCAAAAATTTATTCATATAAGACTAGGTTAATGAATCTCAGGAATTTTTGCAAAAACAATCACTTTCCGACCAAAGCAGTAAACTTTAGGCGGGCCCCAAGAAGCCCAGAAATAAATCTCCCAGACGCTAAAAGTCTTAATTTCTGGCCCTTTTGAGCTGATGCAATACCTAGAAGGGAGCTTTTTACTTCTCCTATTTCAATAATTCGGCCGTATTTATCCTTGGATATTTTAACCAGATCAAGCTGTCCTAAATTTCTTATTCTAAGTAATGCAGGAGAAATCAAAATCGGAATTGAAGAGGACGAGTGAAATTGAACAGAATGAAAAATTTCTAAAGACTCACCCCTACTGGGCGATGAATTCTTTAACACCTTTGAATGTCTTCCTATGGATGGGTGTTGGACCAAATTTCTTGATGGCCTCTTTGTGGACTTTTGTTGGGTAACCGAAGTGTGTGTTAAATCCATAAGCAGGATAAATCTCATGCAGCTCAGACATGTAGAGATCTCTTTTCTCCTTGGCGATGATAGAAGCGAGACCTATGAGTAAAGATTTACTATCTCCCTTAACAATAGGTATCTCAGTGAAAGGAGAGCTTATGTTATCCCATTTGAATTTTTTATGACCGTCTATTAAAACCGTTGTTTTAATTTTTTTCTGATGTGAAAGAAAGAGGCTCGCCTCTTTCATTCCACGTAAACTTGCCCATAAAATATTTTCGTCATCAATTATTTCAGCTGACATTTCCCAAGTGACATATTCACATTCAGTCTCAGCGACACTCATTTTTCCCATAGTCCTAAAATCTAATGACTGAATTTCTAGACTCTTTAAAATCTGAACTCTTTTCTTTGATGAAATCTTTTTTGAATCATTAATCTCAGCTTTTTTTAAACTTTTTAAGAAATATTTTAAGTGATCACGGTCTTTTATTAAAATTCGTATGGCCCCAATAACAACTGGCCCCACAAGTGGACCCCTACCAACTTCATCGACGGCAATAATCTCCTGAGGAAAATCGGATATAAGTTTAAGTTCAATCAAGCGATCTACTCTCCCTCAGTCTTTTGTTTTATGTGAAATTTCATAAAAAAAAAGGCTCCCTAAGGAGCCTCTTTTAAGTTTTTTCTCAATCTTGAGATTAATCTCGGTTGTAGTCAATAGCAACTCTTGCTGCCTTACCAGTTCTCTCACGAAGATAGTTGTGTTTAGCACGACGAGATTTACCTTTAGAGACAATCTTGACGGCTTCAACAGCTGGAGAATGGAAAGGGAAAACACGCTCTACACCCACGCCGTCAGACATCTTACGAACGCGGAAGTGACCATTCATTTGACCAGGGTTTTTCATGGCAATACATGTACCTTGGAAATTCTGGATACGAGTTTTTTCACCTTCTTTAATACGAACAGCTACTTCAACAGTGTCACCAGTTCTGAATGCAGGGAATGTTTTAGCATTTGGGTTTGCATAGTTCTTTTCAACAACATCAATCAAATTCATAACGTCCTCTCAATGACGAGCCTTCCATTCGCGCAACATGTGGCCAGAGGGAAGGGAAATAATAATGAGATCAGAGGCTTCAGGTCATTTTTAAACTCGTGATAATATCCGTCACAATTTTAAAAACTACAAATTGAGGCAATAAATCCCTAGAGTGAAGTA
>CANEVK010000196.1 GCA_947442115.1 Bacteriovoracaceae bacterium
AGGTCCTATACTCATAGTAAGGTTTTTATTTAGGACATTTATCGAAGGATTGATAAGGCCCATGAACCACATAAAAAAATGCCCAACGGATGAAGTCGGCAAACGTTCTTATGTTAATTTTGCTTATTTAAATGGTGAGCATCCCTTTAAAACAAATGTTCCCGGTGGAAGAGTAGAATACAAGGCCCGTTACCGTCGTGGTGGAAAAGTTGCATTTTTTAATTTTGAACTCGCCAAAGAAATGGGTCTCCTGGCCAAATCTCACCCGAATGAAATCAATAATGAGTTAGAAAGAGAAATCTTAGAAACCTTCAGCCTAACCATCATTAATGAGTATGATCTGATTAATAAGGTTAAAATTCCTGAGGAAGAGATTCTTCCCAATACTTTTATGGCCACTAGATATCTTCAGTTACAGCACCCGGATAAAATGGGGCGTACTTCTGGAGATGGCAGGACTATTTGGAATGGAAGAGTGAGAAATAATGGAGTCACTTGGGACGTTTCAAGCTGTGGAACAGGGGGAACTAAACTTTCTCCGGCCTGTAATATAAATAAAAAGTTTTACCAAACTGGTGATCCTTCTATCTCTTACGGGTGTGGACTTTCAGAAGTTTCTGAGGGATTAGAGACTTTATTTTTCTCAGAGGTTCTTGGGAAAAATAATTTTAAGACAGAAAGGTTACTTGCCATCATCGAATTTGAAAAAGGCATTGCGATTAATGTCAGGGCGAATCCTAACCTCATTCGGCCAAGTCATTTTTTTGGGCACCTCAAACAGGGGAATTTACAAACACTAAAGCAAGTTTCTGATTATTATATCTCTCGTCAAATTGAAAATAAGGCTTGGGCCCAAACGAGCTTTAAGAATGATAAAGAAAAGTATGAGTACCTTGCACTTCAAACGGCACTCTCATTTGCAGAAATGGCAGCTAAATTTGAAGATGAGTATATTTTTTGTTGGCTAGACTGGGATGGGGATAACATCCTTATGGATGGCGGAATTATTGACTATGGTTCAATAAGACAATTTGGTCTTTTTCATGGCGAATATCGCTATGATGATGTTCAAAGATTTTCAACAACAATCCTGGAGCAAAAGCAAAAAGCCCGTTATATGGTTCAGTGTTTTTCTCAGATTGCAGATTTTTTAAGCACTGGGAAGAAGAAATCACTCTCTCATTTTAAAAAACACAGTAATGTAGAAATGTTTGATAAGCATTTCCTCGATTGTAAAAATCGCAATTTACTTTCTCGTATTGGTTTTAAAAAAAATCAGATTGATCACCTTGTTAAAAATCACCTTCCAAAAGTGATCAAGTTTAGACATGTTTTTTCTTATTTTGAGCGAGCTAAATCAAAAAGGGGGATTTATAAAGTTCCCGATGGAATCAATCGCGATGCCATATTCTGCATGAGAGATATATTGAGAGAGCTCCCACAGTTATATCTGGCACGATCTTCTCAGTTAAATTATTCAGAATTTATTGAAATAATCAAATCTTCATATGCCAGAAAAAGTGATTTAAAACTTACGGAAATACGTAAAAAGCAGATTAATCGTTTCCAGAGACAGTATAATTCACTACTTTCTTGTTTGGAGAAGGATCAGAATTTAAATCGGCCACAACTTTTGCTTGAGTTAACGATGCGTTCTTCAATCGTTAACAAATATGATCGAGTCACAGGGGATTCGATTACTTTTATAGTAGAGAAAGTGCTTAAAAAGCGTCCCAAATTATCCGCCCAAGAGTTATTTGAACTCGTTGAGCAGTTTTCAAATTATCAAAATCTTGATCCTGATAAAAAATTGGTATCGACAAAAACACCTGAGCGACATAAGAACATCATGCAGAATTTTTATTCTATTGTTCGAGATTGTCGTGAGGGGATATGAATTTAGTCTTTTATAGTGGTGGAAACGATGAAGAGAATCGCCTCCTAGATAAATCTTTTGTTGAGCTGATTGATAAAAATAACCCCGTCGTCACTTTCATTCCATCCTCATCCTATTTGTCTGACCAGGAATTTAAATCATTTGTTCGACATTATTCCAAATTTAAAATAAGTCGTTTTATTCATTTCCCCATTGATGTTCCTTTTGACAAGATTCTTTTCCAAGAGGTGATGAGGAGTGATGCCATCCATATGGCGGGTGGAAATACATTTTATTTTCTTCATCATTTACGCAAGATGAAGCTCTTGCCTCAACTCAGAGCGTTTGCAGAAAGGGGTGGAGTACTTACTGGGCTTTCCGCCGGTGCGATTATGATGACTGAAAATATTGAAATGGCGGCATACCCTGACTTTGATCGGGATGAAAATATAGTCAATATTAAAAATTTATCATCCCTGAACCTTGTCGATTTTCTTTTCTTTCCTCATTTTAGAAATTCATCACGTTATGATTCTGTCTTTAAAGCCTACACACGAAAAAAACAAAAAATGATTTATGCATGTCCAGATGGATCAGGCCTTGTCGTAAGGCAGAATGAATTGAGATTTATTGGAAAATGTTATGCTTTTTCTAGTGGACATAAAATCTCTATCAACTAAAAAATCTTAAAAGATGTACTCTTATTCAATTTCAATCTCAACCAGCAATGGTAAGTGATCAGATAGTTTTTTCCAGTAACCCGCCTCGAGAGTATGGGCATTGAGCACCTTTACACCTTTAAAGAAAAAACGATCAAGAGAGAGTGTCGGGAAGAAGCTTGGAAATGTCTTTGGGAAATTTCCATGTAAAAGATGAAAGGCTTCGTGAGCATGAAGATGATTCCAAATTTTAGTGGCGATCTTTTTATTCCAATCATTAAAATCTCCAACAAGTACCCAGGGAGTTTCAGTGACTTCTTTAAGATCTTTAATGATTAAATCTGCTTGTTTGTTCCGTCCTGCCTGGGTGAGATTGAGGTGAGTATTGGCAAGAATGAGTTCATTTCCCGTTCCTGGAATTTGGATTTTTGCTTTAAGATAGCCTCTTTGTTCAAATTTATTCGTACTAATGTCTTGATTACTCCAATCAACGATAGGGAATTTACTCAATATGGCATTTCCATGGTGTCCTTCGGCATAAATAGCATTTTTTCCATAAGCAAAATGTGACCAAACAGTATCTGCAAGGTATTCAAACTGGATGGCGGTTTTCCAGTCGGGTATTTTGTGCTTTTTGTGTTCATGGTCCCCAATAACTTCCTGGAGAAAGAGAATGTCTGCATTCACATCTCTTATGGCATGTCTTATTTCCTGCAGAATGAAACTATTATTTCCAATATTAAAGCCTTTATGAATATTGTAGGAGAGTATTCTTATTTTCATTTAGAACCAATATTTAAAGAGAAAAAAAATTCGTGATAATATTTTATCTAAAAGGGGTCTCTTCTTGAGATCATCAATCGTGACGAGATGTTCAGGATGAGTGGCTTCTTGGAAATCTTTCTTTATGATTTCTTTATTTACTTTTTCCTGTATCGCAAGATCAGCCTCTAGATCATGCAAAAGGCTTCGGTGATTGAGATTACTGGATCCTACAGTGACCCAATCATCAACAATAAAAATTTTTGCATGCAAGACAGTTTCTTTATAGTGGAATATCTTGACGTTTTTTTTAATGAGGTAAGGATAGTAAAAAAATTGGAGTGTTTGAAATATTTTAACATCTGTTTTTGATGAGATAAGCACTCTAACGTCAACTCCCCTCTCTGCAGCCTTAGCAAGAAGCATAATAAATTTTCGACTTGGAATAAAGTAAGGAGTCGCGAGCCAAATTGTATCTTTTGCCTTCTGAATCCTTTGATGAAGATTTTTTTGGTAAATCCTTCTCAAAACAATAGAATGGTTTAGTCTCAGTGGAAAATATTTTGCTTCTTTTAGTTTTGGTTGTCTGACGTTTTTGCGATATTTAAAAAAGTCTCTAAGTTGCCAAATTTTTTTAAAATAAAGAATTCCTAGTTTTACATTGGGTCCAGTTATTCTGACTCCAACATCTTTCCACTTAATCTCATTTGATAGACTTGTATGTTCTTGAGTGAGATTAAAGCTGCCCAAAAACATTATATTTTCATCAATCGTAATAATTTTTCGATGATTCCTTTGATTTAATCTCCAGATACGGCCCAGGAGTGCTCTGATTTTTTTTGAAAATATAAGTTTACCGTAGAATGGATGATAGAAGGGGAGAGGGTGGAAGATCTTTACAGGAATATTGGCCGCCGAAAAGAGGGGATGAAGATGAGAAAAATAATTATATGTTCCAACTCCATCAACAATAATTTGAACCTTGACTCCACGCTGGCCTGCTTTTATTAGAGCTTCAGTAATTTTTTGTCCGATTAGATCATAATTAAAAATATACATTTCAACTGTAATGTATGAGACGGCCTTCTCAATATCATTTAAGAGATCATTAAAATACAGATCCCCATCTAAATAGAGTTTTTCACTTTCCCAAAAATGCCCCATGCTAACTCTTCGGAAAATTTGAAAAAGAATACAGTTGAGTGAAATGCTTGGGTATGCTGATTTATTAAACTCATCAATAAAAAAGTCGATAAAGGTTTAGTATTAAATTAACCAAGTAGTTTTTATGGCGCTAACCAAAGAAGGTTTTGTTAATCTCATTAAGTCGGCATCGGCATCAGGTGTGAGTGATATTCACTTGAGAACTGATGAAAAACCTTGTTTTAGAGTGAGGGGAGATCTTATTCCGGTAAAGATGGATCCCCTTACTAATGATGACCTGAAGCTAGCATGTTCCATCATGATAAAAGACCAAGAGGTTCTTAAAAAACTTGATCATATTAAAGAACATGATGGCTCATTTTCTGTCCCAAAAATTTGTCGTGTTCGTTATAATTTAATGCGCTATCAGGGTAAATTGGGTCTTATTCTGCGTCTCATTAGCGATAAAATTCCCACCACTGAAGAACTAAAATTACCTGCCGTCATCAATAAGATAGCTGAAGCCAATGCTGGACTCGTTCTTGTGACAGGAGCGACTGGGTCTGGAAAAAGTTCTACTCTGGCGGCGATGATTAATTATATAAATCGTAATTCTGCCGTTCATGTTCTTACCCTCGAGGATCCGGTTGAGTATGTTCATACTCCCATCAAGGCAAGAATCACTCAAAGAGAAATTGGCCAGGACACTGAAGATTTTGCATCGGCCCTAAGATCGGCCCTCAGGCAAGATCCAGACATTATTTTGATTGGAGAGATGAGGGATGCAGAGACAATTTCAATTGCCCTAAAGGCTGCTGAAACAGGACATTTAGTCTTTGGTACTGTTCACACAACAGATGCCCTAAGTACGATTGGTCGACTTATTTCTATGTTTCCACCAGAGGAACAAAATGTGGTGCGTGTTAGGATTGCGGATAACCTCCATGCCACTATTTCCCAGCGACTGCTTAAGACCACTGATGGGAAAGGTCGAGTCGCAGCACAAGAAATTATGATTAATAATCCTGGTATC